>JAGRHM010000744.1 GCA_020445005.1 Candidatus Competibacteraceae bacterium
GAGCTTGCTATTGGAAGTGTTCGATATGAGACGCTGCGAAAGCTCAATAATAGGCAATTCGCGTATCTCAACAAACTTAATCTGGAAGGACGCAACCTCGATGACATGATTGATGAGATTGCGGCTGGAACGCTTGACTGGTCGGGGATGGCTGAAGTTGAGCATAATCTTATTTATGATCTTGTGCGTGGCATCGAGTCATGGGCAGCAGATGAAGATGGAGTCCATGATGAATGTTGGAAAGCATACGAGCGCGCTAAGCAAGCTCTAGGAGAATGGTAAATGAGCAAAGACGTTAAATGCCCATACTGCGGCGCTGATGTTGAGATTAACCACGATGATGGTTATGGATTGGAAGAAGATTTGATTTTTAAACAGGAATGCGATTGGTGCGCAAAGGTATTTGCGTACACTGTTTGCATAGAAATACACCATGAGGCAAAGAGGGCCGATTTCCTGAACGGGTCGCCGCATAAATACGAGAAGACGGCAACCACTCCTCCAGAGTACGCTAGAACGCGGTGCGCCGATTGTGGAAATGAGATTGTTCCGCCATGATCGACACTGTTCTGCTATGCATATCCTGGGCAGTCATCGGCTACGCTCTTGCGCTGATCGAGCATGAGCGATCCTCGCCCATATCCAATCCCCAGCCGCCTCCTTCAGTCGATCACGCGCCGCGCCAACCCAGCGCCATATCGCTCAAACACCGCCCAGACCGCTTCTCGTGCTATCACTGCAAGCGATTCCGTTGCAACGAACGGTTCCTGATTTGCTGGTGCGACTGGGACCGGCGTGAGTTTCCAGATTTGTGCGATGAGTATTCCCCGAAGCACGGCCACTAACCTATTGACTTTTATTTTTGTTTAGTGTATCAGAAAACTTGATTAAGACCTTGGAGATGGCATGGCTTACGAACCATCGCCGGCAGCACTAGAGCTGATCCACGAATTCGAGCAGGGGCCGCATGGCGGCATGGCATCGGTCCCGTACCGCGATCCTGCTGACCAGTGGACTATCGGTTGGGGGCACTTGATCCGCGATTCCGAGCGGTTCGACAGGCCGCTGACCGCCATGCAGGCGGATGAACTGCTCCTGTCTGATCTGGAGCGTTTCTCGGCTGGTGTCAACGCGCGGGTTACAGCTCCGATCACGCAAGCTATGTTCGACGCCCTAGTCTGCTTTTCATTCAATGTTGGGCTAGGCGCTTTCGCCGGTTCGACACTGCTACGTCTTCTCAATCAGCGGTTCTACGCCGCCGCCGCCGGACAATTCGAGCGCTGGAATAAGGCCACGGACCCAAAGACCGGCCAGAAAGTCGCCTTGCGCGGCCTAACAAGACGCCGAAAGGCGGAACGTGATTTGTTCGAGCGAGACGGGCTTAATCCATGACCTACTATCTACGCCTATTCGCTGCAATTGCTGAAGAAAATTACGCTGAAGCTTATTGGGATGCCGTCGCGGTTTCTGAGTGGTGGGTTAGCACGCTTGAAGCGGTGACTAGGCGATGATAAAAGCCATGCGCCCAATGAAACGATTTATCATGACCCCGCTGTTGCTATCCAGCGTTATGGCCGCTCCATGCCACGCGGACGATGGACTATTTTGGGCGGCTCCGCATATCGTGGATACCGGAGTGTCTTTGATCGTACTTCAAACTGTTGAAGGGGTAGAAGAACTTAACCCATTTGGGTTTCCAGGTGTTGTTGTCGCTAAAATGGTATTTGAGGGCGTGGCCCTTGGCTATCGAGACGCCGGAGACATCGAAACGTGTCAAGCAGTGGCCGCCGGCGCGCGCTTGGGCGGCTGGATCGGCACCGGCGCAACGCTGGGTGGGCTGGCTGGCGGACCGGTCGGGCTTGTCGCTGGTGGGCTGGCCGCCGGGCTGCTGTCGGTGGAATGGGTGCAACGGTCAGCGCTGGAAACGTGTTCTCAATTGCTGAGTATCGACCCGGACCCCTATAGCTACTCTGGCCCGGCGTGCCTGGGCTGGAATGATGCGCGCCCGGATTTTTGTAATATCTATTAATGGCTCTCATTTAATACATCCATGAACACTGTTTTCTTTTTTCTTTGGAGATGAAATCGATGAAAGCGAAACTCTTGGTTCTTGGTATGGCGATGATGGCCGCTCAGACGGCCCTCGGCGAATGCGTGAATGGTGTCTGGGAAGGTCCATGGTTTGGCCCGTCTCCAGAACCGCCAATATGTATTGGTCCGACTCCGACTCCGGCATCATCCGAGCTGTGTTTCCCGGACGGGTGTAGCCAAGTGACATACGAATGGTCTGACACGTTCAGGTTGGCAAAATCGACACTGCCAAACGGATATGCCATGATGGGCTGGAGTGGCCCATGTGTCAGCGGCGATTGCCCGGAAATCGATCAGCAAGCCTTTGAGTCGCTGTTCTGGAATGCGCGGCAAGCGAATCGCGCGCAACGGTTTGAGTCCGAGTAGGGGGGCATCATGTCGAAGTCATCGTTTATCCCCGCGTTTTTGTTCGCGTTGGACTTTATGCGGAATAGTGCGAACGAATAAAT
>JAGRHM010000745.1 GCA_020445005.1 Candidatus Competibacteraceae bacterium
TCCAGGATGTCGGCATCCTCATCTATTCCAGCGAACGCTACTGCCGATAACCGGCTTTGCGGCATGAAGCGCTGCGGCGCCACGCCGAACATGAGTAAACCGGCGACAGTTAACCGCCAAAGGTCATCGACTTGCGTCGCCAGCCGGAGATTGTACAGCAGGGTTTCCAGCGGCAGTCAGCTTTGCTCCAGTTGTTCGGCAAGCAACAGGCCGAATTGCGTCTCGTGATAGGCGGCAAAAGCCGATTGAGCGCCGGCAGGACGGTCAGCGCCACAATATCACGGCCATCGACCGTCTGTTGCTCCAATACCGGGCTGACCGGCGGAATACAGCGATCCCGGCAAAGATGAGTCAGGGATTGGAAAGTAGCCGCGCTATCCGCCAGACCCACAACTGCGCCATCGTCGGCTACGCCAAAGTACAAACAGCCGCCCTCACTGTTGGCAAAAGCGACGATCTCTCCAGCAGTGCTTTCCGGATTTTCCAGTTGACGCTTGAATTCCCGGTGCTGGTTTTCACCCTGGGCAAGTTCTGCCAATAGATCATTCTCGTCCATTCGATTTCCAGCATTGCCAATTCATTCTGTTATCTAATTGCATCTTGGCGTAGCCTGATCGACGCGCTTCACTGCAACCAGAATACTTCACCGCGCGGGGCGAAGGGCAGGGTATGACCTTCCGGCACCAGGAAAGCATGATTGAAAGCAATGTCAAGCCGATCTTCGCAGTAGCCGTCAGTAATCAACAGCACCGGTCCCCGGAGTGGAAAGTCATTGCGCCGCACCGCTTCCTGCAAGCAGTTCACGCCCTGTTGCAGCACGGTTCCGCCGCGACCTCTGACCGAGACCCGCTCCAGCAGCGCCTCGGGTGGCAGCCAGCCGGCGTCATACGCGGTCGCATCGCAATAAATCAGGCGCACAGCGAACACATCCCGCGCCTGCGCATAACTGGCGATCGCGCCCAGCGCCTTGCCCAGCAGTCGAGGCTCCATCGAACCGGAAGTATCCAGCACCACGCCGAATACCCGCGCTCGGCGTTCCTCGTCCGGCGGCGGGATAACGGAAGGTCGGGGAATATCCGGCGTACTGGATTGACGCCGCGAGGGCCGGGCGTAGCTGCGCCGCCGTTCGGGCGGCGGGAACTGTTCGTCGAACCAATAGGCCAGCCGGACATCCCAGGGAATCGGCGGCTGGGCCAGCGTACGGATTTCTTCAATCAGTCCCGCCGGCAAGGTTCCCCGCCAGCCGCCCAGCAGACAGCGTTCCAGCCCCTGCCACAGCGCGCGGCGGCAATAGGCTTCGGCGTCCATGAAGCCCTGACCCTGGTCAACACCGATCAGGTCGGGAGCGCCGGGTCCGCGCAAGGTGGCCAGTTTGCGCGCGTGGCGTAGATCCCGCGCCAGTTGGTCGTAAATTTCTTCGGCGGAGCAGCCGGCCAGTTCCGGATCGTGCAACAGGCCCAGCTTGGGCGGTTCGCCAATGCCCATCTCGATCAGCCAGCCGTTGATGACGAAATCACAGGCGGCGTTCCACAGAAAGGGGTCGCGGCCCCGCCGGCGGGAGGC
>JAGRHM010000746.1 GCA_020445005.1 Candidatus Competibacteraceae bacterium
GCCAGGTTTAGACACAGTCGCTCAATCCACCAGCAAGCGTTTGCTGACTCGTAATCGCCCTGTGCTAATAATGCCGGATCATGATCAACCAGGCGCCAATGCTGTTCACCGCCCAGCAACGGGGCGAGAAAGCGAAAATTAGCGCCGGTTCCGCTGGCTAGATCCAGTACCCTAAGCGTATCCATCCGCCCTCGCCATTCAATCAGCCGGTTTGTCAGCGCCCGGTTGCGCGATGCGGCGTCCACCGGTTCACGCAACGCCAGCCATGTAGCGGAAAAGCCGTTCATTGCGCCAACACCGCTTCCAGCGCCCGAGCAAATCGGGCGCTGGCTGCTGGCCAGTCAGGCAAGGTTTCGCGCGCGGCGCGAGCGCCAGCGGCCAGGTGTTCCCGCAACTTTGGTTCGTCCATGAAACGCGCTAAGGCTTCAGCCAGCGCCATTTCGTCGCCGGGCGGAACCAGCAATCCAGCCTCCGCCGGCACGGTGTCAGGAATGGCTCCGGCGGTGGTGCTAATAATCGGTAAACCCCGCGCCAGCGCTTCGGCCAGCACCATCCCATAGCCTTCATGAAAAGAGGGCAACACGAATCCGCTCGCCTGTTGATACGCCGCATTCAGCGCCTCATTCTCCAGTTCGCCCAGCCACGCGACGCGCCCGGATAAATCCAGTTCATCGGCCAGCGTCCGTAGCCCAGCGGCAGTGATCGGATCATGGGCGTCGCTGCCGGCGCAGCGCAAACGCCAGGCGCGATCTTTCAACCGGGCCAGCGCCCGGAGCAGGACGGCGTGACCTTTGCGCGGAGTCAGGCTGGCTGCGCATAACCAGGTCAATTCATGACCGCCTGAACCGGTCGCCAGCGGCACGGGGTCAACGCCCGGCAACGCCACGGCGCAGCGTTCCGGCGGAACATCATAGTCAGCCAGCGCCCGGGCGGTGCTAGGGCTGGTTACGATAATCTGATGCACCTGGCGCAACGCTGCATATTCGCTGGCGTAAAATCGTTGACGTTGCGCTTCATCCAATCCAGTTTCCAGCGCCAGGGGATGATGCACCAGCCCGATCAATCGCAGTCGGTCCCGATGCGCGGCGGCGACTTCCGGCATGGCACCCAGCGCCAGACCGTCGATCACCGCCAGCGATTGATCCGGCAGGGCGGCCAGTACGCTATAGGCTTCCGCCAGCGCCGCTGGAGTGGGCGCGGGGAACGAGGCATCAAGGCGTTGGAGTACAACTGTCCAGCCCAGCACCGTCAGCCCGGCCATGATGCGCCGGTCGTAAATCGTGCCGCCGGTACGCCGGTCCGGATCGCCGGGAATCAGAAAATAGACCTTGCACACAGGGGACGGCGAGGACGGATCAACGCCTTGATTCAAGGCAACACCCCCTCGTAAGAGGCCCAAGCGGTATGTGATTCATGCAAGGTCACGCGCATGGAACTCAGACCGGCTGTGTTTGGCCCCAATTGTCCTTCTTCGATGCGCACCGCCATCCGGTCAAAAATCTCCCGAGCCAGAAATTCAGTGGTGGTATTGCGACCTAAAAATTCAGGCAACTCGTCGAGATTGCGGTAGTTCAATTCCTCAAGCACCGCTTGGAGATTGCCGCTGAGCCGGCCAATGTCCACAACAATCCCGTCCGCATCGAGGTCGGGACGGCGCAGTTCCAGATCAACGACGTAAGTGGCTCCATGCATTCTCTGGGCAGGACCAAAAGTCTCGCCGCGGAAGCTGTGAGCAATCATAAAATGGTCACGAACGCAAACGGTGTACATGGTAAGGTCTCGGGTTAAAGATCCTGGATGGTCGAGTTGAAATCATCGCACAAGTTCGACTGGACGGTAATCAATACGGTGGCAGAGTATGCCTGATGGATTTTGACTCAATTCACTCATTATTTTGGGCAAATCGATAAACGGACTTTCCCCGCTAATCAGACCATCCAGCGCCGGATCGTCCAGCAGTTCCATGACCGTAGCCATACGCCGCCGATAATTCCAGCGACTGCGCTGGACCGTAGCGATGTTGCCGACCTGGGAGCTGCGAATATTAAGCCGTTTGGCGTGAAAATCCTCGCCCAGCGGCAAGCTGACCGGTTGATTGCCGAACCAGCTTGCTTCCACCACGGTCGCCTCGAAGCC
>JAGRHM010000747.1 GCA_020445005.1 Candidatus Competibacteraceae bacterium
GTGCAGCCAGAAGGCGCGGCCTTGCGGGGTTTCTCGTAAGGCTTTGAGCAGATCATCGATGGGAAAAGGATCGACAGCGTTATCGATGAAATACCGCGCATCCGTTATCCGATCATCATTAAAACTCAAAATTTCAGGCAGAAAGGTATTCGGCTGGGTCGGCTCCACTGAAGCGCCCAACCCCGAGCCGGACAACAGGGTTTCGGTTTGAAACTGCGCATCGGGTCTTAGGCTCGCTTGTGTGCAACCGTGCGAACCGACATCCTCGGCATTGCAATAGCGCTCGACCTGGTGCTGGAACATGGCTGCGCTCGCCGCCGACCCCGTGAGTTCCGGGCGGCGCAGATGATTGAACGCCCGATGGTACGCTTCGGCCCGGTCGCGGGCTGGACCCGCTGCGGCAGCGCCCGTAGCGGTCTCACAACTTCTCGTCGGCCGGATGAAGCCGATGTCGGCTTGCGCGCGCAGGGAATCCTTTTCCACTTGCGCAATGGATTGCCGGACTGTCTTGAATTGCTCGCCGAGAAACATTCGCAACGCGGCGAATTCCTGAACCATCGCCGCCTTGTGCAGATGAATAGCCGCCACAACGCATCCGTCGCAAACCGCCGCCCGGGCGGCATCGATCGGCGAGACCGCCAAGAGTCCAACCCAGACCAGCATTGGTACCCGGCGTTGAAAGGTTCCACTTGCCTTTTCCCACATCCCGTTTGCCCTCGGCCTAAAATTTATTTACTATTATAGTATAACAAAGTATTTTATTTGAAAACACCATGACTAAAGATCGATTTGCCTTCCTAACCCATCGATCCAATGAACCGAATCTACTGAAAAAATCAAAGAATTACTTACCCTTCATTCGGTATCTGCAGGATCGGCGCGATGATCTGTGCGGTCGATCTGACCGGCGCGAGACGATCAATCACTGGATCGACACCCTGCTGCGCGCAGCAAACCAAGAGACGCCCCCAGCGGATGTTTCCGCCAACCCTGTGGAGATGAATTCTGTACCCCTCAACCAAAAGCCGTCGAGGCGATGGCCGACAGAAGCGCTCCCGCGCCAGGAACAGACGGCGATCGACCGGCGTCGGCAATACGACGCCGAAGCGTCTTGGGTACGGGCGTTCCTTTTGGGAGCGGTCATGAGCGTGTTGGTTTGCATGCACCGTCTATGGTTAAACGATGGCGCGGGGGCCGGCGCCAGCCTCGGAGCCGGCTTCACCTTCCTTGCGTTGTCCCTGCCTGCGGCGCATCGATGCTGGCAAATGCGTCACCACACCCTCGTTTCGCCCCGTCAATTCCTTCGCCATCCATCGGACTGGTGGCCGTCTCGGCTTCCTGACGATGACCCCCCCTAAGCCCTCCATCCTCTTGATCAGGCCGGTTGCTCATGTCGCCCACTCCCCTCTTCACCCGACGTCGGAATGTTTTGTTTTGGCTCCTGACGCTCCTCGTCCTGCTCGCACCGCTGACCGCGCTTGCCCAAGATTCAGCGTTCTCTCCCGAACAATTGCAACCGGCTGAACGCGACGTCAGCACCGAGTTGCTGCGAAGCATACTGGGACCGATCGTGGACAAGGTGCGCTTTGCCGAGACCCTCAGTACGGAAGATTCGCCGCAATTTGGTCCCCTGTTCGCCCTGTTCAATGGTTTTCTGGTGTTGGCGCTGGGCCTGCTACTGTTCATCAAAATGATCGCGGCGATGCTGGACACGGCTCACGAGGGCGAAGCATTGGGTCACGAGCGCTCCACGACCTGGACGCCGGTGCGGATCGTGTTGGCGCTGGGTCTGTTGTTACCGATGGTCAACGGCTTCAGCCTGGCGCAGATCCTGGTGCTATGGACGACCTTGAGCGGGGCTGGGTTGGCGGACGCGGTATGGAATCAGGCTGTTGATCAATTTGCCGAAATTTCTCTCTACACCCAGCCGCCTCCGCCCCAGGCCCGACGCTTGGCGGTCGCCTTGCTGGCTTCCAATGTCTGCGAACACATCGTCACCGATCTTCCGGCCCGGGGCGAAGCGAAGTATGCCGTGACCTTCGAGAGCCAGCCGGGTCAAGTCGGAACCGTCAGCGAACGCAGCAGTCGCTGGTCGGTCACGCATCTAGGCGTCGCGGCCTGTGGGGGGTATTCGATCCGGGAACCCGCCGAAGGGATCGATCCTCGCCAGGGAACCACCGGCATTGATGCGCTCGATGGTTTTTTACGCTGGGTCAGTGATCTCCTTGGTTTTGGCGCCGACCTTCGCCAAGATTTCAGCCAAGCCCTGCTGAACGCCCATGACGTGGCCGCGCTCGAATTGCGTGACCACTTGAAGCCGCTGGCTCAGGCGATTTTCGACGGTCAGGCCGAATTGGGCGAATGCGTGACCACCGCGACCGGAACCTTGACCAGCACGCGCTGCCTGAGCGCCATCGATGCCGCCGCCGAGCAATATGTACTCCGCCTGCAAAGCCTGATCACCAATGTAGTGAGTGTCACCGGTCAACGCGCCTTCACCGAATTTACCGGCCGCGCCCAGAACGAGGGCTGGTTCACGGCGGGGAGCTGGTTTTACCGACTTGCCGCCCTAAGCGACTACATGAACAAGATGGCGCTCAACGTGCCAGAACCTTATCCGATCCGGATTTGGGAAAAGCTGCCG
>JAGRHM010000748.1 GCA_020445005.1 Candidatus Competibacteraceae bacterium
GAAATTCGTCAGATGGTGGAGTTTCGGCAGAACAATCTTGCCGAATCCTGGCCGCCTATTCCACATCTGGATATTGTATTCATGCGCAACGTCCTGATTTATTTTGACCTTGGAACCAAAAAAGCGATTTTGGCCAAAATTCGCGGCGTCTTGAAATCAAGCGGCTATCTGTTTCTCGGTTCTTCGGAAACGACCCTGAATCTGGATGCCGCTTTCGAACCGATTTCCATGGGGAAGAGCGTATGCTACAAACTACGCCAAAACCAGATGCTATAGCGCTGTCTGCCAACGTTCTGCTCGAATTGGCAGAGAGTATTTGGAGTTCCCTGTTGGAATTGGATATCCAGCGCAGCGATGACCCTGTAACGGAATGGCCATGCGACCAGCCTCTGTTGACGGGTCGCGTGGTCGTTGATGGCGACTGGCAAGGTTCCATCCTGCTGGTTTGTCCCAAAGCGATTGCCTGCAAAGCAGCGGCAGCCATGTTTGGCGTCTCGCCACCCGATGTCGCCGAAACGGATTTATCAGATACTATGGGTGAGTTAACGCACATGCTCAGCGGAAATTTGAAAAGTCTGCTGCCTGGACCTTGCCGACTCTCGCCCTCTTCGGTCACAGAGGGCTACAATATCACCATGGGAAACCGAATAGCGGCACAGGTTTTTTTGCGCTCCGAAGGCCTGCTTTTACAGATCATCTTGTTTGAACGGGAGAAAAACTATGAAAATCCTGATTGTTGATGACAGCAACGCCATGCGCATGATCGTCCGGCGCACTCTGCGCGAAGCGGGCTTTGGTCATCTGGAGGTCCAGCAGGCCAGCGATGGTAATGAGGCGCTAGAATTGATTCGCAAGAATCCGCCCGACCTGATTCTTTCGGACTGGAATATGCCCAATAAGTCGGGATTGGAACTGCTGTATGCGCTTAACGAGGAAGGCTATAAAATTACTTTCGGATTCATCACCACCGAGGGAACCGCGGAGATGAGGGCGAAAGCAGCGCAAGCTGGCGCTAAGTTTATCATCAATAAACCCTTCACTGCAGAGACCTTCGCCCAAACCCTCGGTGCCTTCATCAAGGATTGATGACGTCCTGACCAGCAACATCGAAGGCATCATTTGTACTGGTCAAGATCTTAGCGAATTTCCTGATCCAAATGCTATTAAACGGGAAGTGTTATGCCCACCACCTTTATTCTGCCTAAAGCCGCCGATGTCAGTAAAACACTGGTGATGTTATTTGGGGGCAACGTGCCGGCAACACCAGGAAAACCGGTGGATTCCAAGGCCGGTTCCGGTAGTTTGATTGCCAGTTATATTGATGATAATGGCAAAGTCGTCGCAGCTTTCGTCTGCGACATTCCACTCGCCGCCAATGCCGGTTGCGCTCTATCCATGATGCCTGCCGCCGCCGCCAAGGACGCTATCAAGACCAAAAAGCTGGAACAGGCCATGCTCGATAATCTCTATGAGGTGGCCAACATTCTCTCCACCCTGTTGATGAACGATAAAACCCCGCATCTCAAGGTTGCATCGCTGTATTCGGATGCAGGCAAGATACCGGCCGAAGTTAGGGAGATGCTGAACGCGGCCAAAGGGCATGTTGATTTCACGGTCAATATACCCCGCTATGGCAATGGACGCATGTCTCTGCTGGTTCTTTAAAAACCCTGACCCTCCTTTTCCGGAATGTGGAACAGGTTTGCAGTCTCCTGACCCCGTTTCACTCCATACCCCATCAATAAATCTTGCTACCCTTCCTGGCCTGGCCGCGCAGGCCAGGATGCAGGTCAGCTTTCTCGTACCAAGGACGGTGTTTCCATACTCCCTCACGTCCGGCGCCACTCACAGCACGACAGAATTTTGGCGATTTTCCAGTCGACGCTTCAGCAACCTCGTCTGAATTCTCTATAACCTATTCATTAAAATATAAATAGAGTTGTCAATAATTAATGGTGCGCTATTTGCTTGGCAAAGACTCGTTCATTCCAAGAAGACTCAGGACCCCCCATGGCTGAAAAAGACGCCGCCAAACCCGAAAAGAAGGGTTCCGGCCTCCTCAAAATCCTGCTGATCCTGATCGGCGGCCTGATTCTGGTCGGTGGATCAATTGGCGCAACATTATTCCTGACTGGCGCGTTGAATAAAGGCGCTGGAGGGGAAGAGCATACGGCTTCAGCGCCGGCGCATGGCGGCGCTGAAGCGCCGGCGCATGGCGGCGCTAATATTGCCACCGCGCCAATACCGCTTAGAGGACCACCGATCTACCTTCCCATCGATCCGGCGTTTGTCGTCAACTTCGAGGATCAGGGGATATTGCGCTACTTGCAGGTTGGTTTGACGGTCATGGCCCACAACCAGCAGATCATCGATGCGGTGACCCAGAACATGCCGCAAATTCGCAATGACCTGATTCTCCTGTTTTCCAATCAGAAGATGGAAGTACTTAACTCATTGAATGGAAAGGAAAAACTAAGAATACAGGCACTTGCGCAGATTCAAGGCATTTTGACCCGCGAGATTGGCATACCGGGTATTGAAGCGGTGTATTTCACTGTTTTTGTATTGCAGTAACGCTTATGTCCACTGACCAGTTTCTGACCAAGGATGAACGCGACGCCCTGATGGAAGTCGTGTCCAAGAAATCGCGGAGTCGGAGCATCAGTTCCGGCGTTTTCAAGGATGAAGCACAACCGTATGATCTGGCCAGCCAGGATTATGCGATTAATAACCTGCTACCGGTCCTGGAAACCATTCATGAGCGCTTCGCCCATCGTCTGCGCATTGGCCTGTTCGATTTGTTACGCCGGGATTTAATGGTCACAGTCGGGGCGCTCGAAAAGCGCAGTTATATGGATTTAACAACTTCCCTTAGCGTTCCCTGCAGCGTCAATGTCATCGGTATGGCGCCCCTGAGCGGTCCGGCCTTGCTGATTTTTGACCAAGAACTGATCTTCATGGTGGTCGACACCTTTTTCGGCGGCACCGGGCGTTTGTATAAATCCCCCAGCGCCCGGGCTTTTACCACAACCGAGACCCGTTTCATCCAGCGCCTGATTGAATTGTCCTTCCGCTGCCTGGAGGAAGCCTGGGAACCGTTCGCAACCCTCAAATGCACCCGCGAGGGTTCCGAAAGCAAACCGCAATTTATTACCGCGCTGAACCCGACCGAAACCCTGGCAGTGAGCAGCGTCCACGTTGGTCGGGATAACATTGCTGGCATTCTGCACTTGGCGTTGCCGTATTCCATTCTGGAACCGATCCGCAAGGCGCTGCTAAACAGCTTGCACAAGGAACATCCTAATCCCAATCCGCAACTGACTGCGCGTTTGCGGGAGGGCCTCCAGGACAGTCAGGTTGAAACGCATTGCTACCTGGCGGGTTTTGAACTCTCGCTCAACGAGTTGCTGGAGTTGAAAGTCGGTGACGTCATTCCCGTTGATATTCCAAATACAGCGACTTTACAGATTGAAAACGTGCCGATTTATCGCGGTTCCTACGGCGTCGCCCAGGGATGGCGTGCGCTCAGGATTGAACAAACGCTGGGTCGACCCAGTCATCCAGCCGCGCATTCAGCGCCATCAACGGATTTTTCACCCTTCGAAGTCAAAACTTGACAAGGACTGATCTTTTCTTTCAATCCGCAGCGTTATTTCAAGAGAACGTCGTACTATGAACGATGAAGTTGATACCCCGGATACCGCGACGACGCTTGATGAAGCGCCCGCACCAAACGGCGTCAAATCCGAACCCAATCTGAACATGGTGATGGATATTCC
>JAGRHM010000749.1:0-1204 GCA_020445005.1 Candidatus Competibacteraceae bacterium
ATGTGGTGCTGCGCGGGCAGATGTATGAATCTTTTGAGCGTCTTTATCAGGACAGTCTATTGCTGCGTTTGAGCGGCTGGGTGCTGGCCGGTAGTTTGCTGACGGGATTATTAGCGGGGTTACTGCTGTTTCATGTCCTCACTCGCCGGTTGCGTCGTTTGGCGAGCGTGGTTGATGATTTTCAGAGAAGCGACTTCACAGTTTACCAGCCCTATCGTAGTCGTGGCGTCCAGGCTGACGAAATCGAACAACTCGGCGCGCATTTCGACCGGATGGCGGAGCGCCTGCAAGCGCTGATTGGAACATTGGAAGAGCGTGACACCCTGCGGCGCGAACTGGTTAATCATGTTTCCCACGATTTGCGCACACCGTTGGCAGCCTTGCACGGTTATTTGGAGACTTTGCAGTTGAAAGCCGATCGCTTGTCGCCGGCTGACCGGCAGCTTTATCTAGACGCCGCTTTGCGCCATTCACGGCGATTGGGTCGCTTGGTCGGCGACCTGTTCGAGCTGGCGAAGCTCGACGCTCATGCGATTCAACCACGTCGAGAGTGCTTCCCCGCTGCTGAATTGGTGCAGGACATTGCGCAGAAATATCAGTTGCCGGCCCGCGAACGCCAGATTCGCTTTGTCGTGCGCTGGCCGGCGGTAACGTTATTCGTCGAGGCCGATATCGGGTTGCTTGAACGAGTGCTAGACAACCTCATTCTTAACGCACTCTATCACACGCCGCCAGAAGGTATTGTTGCTTTGGAGCTGCGGGCGGCGAATCAGACCGCGACCTTTGCAGTTGCCGATACGGGTCTTGGCATCGCGCCAGAGGATTTTCCGCATATTTTCGATCGATTCTATCGTGGTTCCAGTAAAGCCGGGGATGATGGTAATCATCTCGGATTGGGTTTGGCCATCGCTAAGCGGATTGTGGAACTGCATGGCAGCGAACTGCACGTTACCAGCCGGTTGCATCGAGGCACGCGATTTGGTTTTGATCTGCCGATTCGCGCTCATTCCGCTTCGTGATGAAAATGTGAAATTCTCGTGAGTCCTCCGTGAACCAGGGCAGGCAAAGTAAGCAATGAGTCATCCAGTGATTCCCAAACGCTTACTTGATCCCCTACGGAGGAATTGACGATGAAACTGCAAGCCACTCTGACTGCTGCTTTATTGTTGGCTGCGCCGCTGACCGGTGTCTGGGCGCAATCCCT
>JAGRHM010000749.1:1259-1529 GCA_020445005.1 Candidatus Competibacteraceae bacterium
CTCGTGGTTCGTTGTTCACCCCGATCCTGGTGGCTAGCCACCGGCCAGGGGTCAACCTGTTCAAACTGGGGGAACCGGCTAGTGATGCATTGGCAGCGCTGGCGGAGGGCGGCGATATCGCGCCGTTAAACGATATGTTGCTCGGTAATAGCAACGTAGTCGGTACTGACCATTCAGACGGGTTGCTGGAGCCAGGCCATTCGGTCACGGTTTACGTTCCCGCCGGGAATGCGAACCAGATTAGTCTGGCGGCGATGATCCTGCCGACCA
>JAGRHM010000750.1 GCA_020445005.1 Candidatus Competibacteraceae bacterium
GTGGACAACGGAACCGGGCTGGCGTCGACCCATTCCAGCCAGGCTTCCGGCGGTGCGCCAATCGTGGCGGCGCGGGCCTCGAAGAAGTCGCTGGCGATGAGCAGTTGGTTGGTGTGGAACAGCCGCTCGACGCCTTCGTTTTCGGTGTAGCGGGTGGGAAACAGTTCGCGGCGCTGGTTGGAGTAGCGCAGCAGTTGGTTGATGGCTTCCTGGAGGGGATTGCGGATGCCGGGACTTTTGCATTCGGCGACCGCCAGCGGGATGCCGTTGACGAACAGCACGATATCCGGGATGACGTGGCCGCGCCCGCTGCTCAGTTCGACCTTGAACTGGTTGATGACCAGGAAATCGTTATGGTCCGGGTTCTCGAAGTCGATGAACTGGATGGGCTGCGGGCGGCCCTGCGCCCAGTCCGGCAGGCCGTCGACCACCGTACCCTTGAGCAGCCGTTCGGTAGCGGACTGGTTGACGTCCATCAGGCGATGGCCGGGAGCTTGCTCCAGGTCGCGGATGGCGCGGGCGATGCGGCTGTCGTCCAGCCACGGCTGGCCGTCGCGTAAATTGAGTTTGCGCAATGCGGCGGCAAGCCGGCTCTTGAGCAGCACTTCGCGGAAACTGCTCCGTTCGGTGCGTTCGGGTGCTTCGGTATCGCCTTCCCGCCATTGCCAGCCCATGATCTGGAGTTGCCGGCAGAACGGCACTTCAACGAGGTCGCGTTCCCACTGGATGGGGTTATTCATGGATCGACCTTGAAAGCATCTTAAAACTCGTCGGTCAGCTCAATTTTGAGCAAGGTTGAGCGTAGACAATACCTCGGGCGGGATAGCCGCCATGTGCTTATCCTTATGCACGAGGCAGGCTTCATGTGCTAAAGCAGTAGCAGCGATTAACGAGTCAATGGTAGGAAGCCTGACGGTTAAGCGATCAATCAATCGTAAAGAAGTCAGGGCAATTTTGTTATCCACCGGCTCAACACGGGTAAACAGGGGTAGATGTAAATCAATCGTTCGCTCGATCTCTTCCTGGGGCTGTCCCAATTCGCGAAGCTTCCGCCCAAACTCTGCTATCGATACTGCACAAAGCAAAAAGTCATTTTGGGAATCCTCAAAGAGCGTTAATAGTCGATCGACTTCCGGTTCCTTTCGGTAGAACACCAAGAGAGCCGAGGTATCCAGGAGAAATTTCATCCACCCAGCGCCTTCATGCGTTCGTGGTCTTCACGTTCGCGTTCTTCATCCAGTTCGGTGATGACATCGCGCTCAGGGGCTAAATGGGCGCCCATGCCCATCAGGCGCCGCGCCATTTCCGCCCGGTCGGGGATGACCCGGACGATGATTTCATCCTTGCCCTCTACGGGAAGCCAGTCGAGTTTGTATCCTGGTTTGATACCTAACATCCGTGCAACGTCGATAGGTATGGTGACCATATTTTTCTGGGTAACGGTAGTAATCATGGAATTATTTAATCACTGGATTGTAAAAATTCATGGAATTATAGAGGGCATTAACCGGATTAGGGAAATTGTGCTAAAGCGGATGGGTCAGCTTGTGCTAAATCAGGTTCAAAAAACTATATGTTGTGTCTAAACCGGCTTTTTCGCCGCTGACACCACGATTCAGCTTGTGTAATGGTGGTGCTAAACAGGGTGCTTTGGACCCACCAAAACTCGATAAGCACTGTTTTGGTGACGAACAACGGTTGTTTATCGGCGAACAGGCGTGTGGCTACCGGAGACTGCTGCGGATCATCCTGAGCGTAATAGCGCACCAATACATTCGTGTCGAGCGACCTCACAGCGAATCCTCCGCGCCTTTCCGAATCGCTGCTTCCATCTCTTCCAGAGTTACCGTTGAACCGTGGTAGTTGAGAATTTTGGGACCATCTTCCGGGCGTGATGCTTTTCTGAGTTTAACCACGCGCATCACGAGCGCGTTGCCTTGTTGCTCGAAATCCACTTCGGTCCCCGAAGCGATGTTGAGCGCCCGAAGCAACGGCTCGGGGATACGTACTTCACCTTGGCTGGACACAGTGGGCATAGATACCTCGATGATGAATTAGCCGAATTCCAGATCAGCAAGCGCCCGAACCCGCCCGGTGAGCAGGTCGGTCATGAGGGCGGATTTCAACGCGACAAGTTTCGGCATCAACGCCTTTTCAGCGCATATTTGATTTGTGGAGTTCTGAAGCAAAACTTCAATAGCTTGAATCTCAGACAATGACGGAACTGGGAACAACAGATTTCTCAATGTTTCAGAACGGATCGCCGTCATTACACCGCCCTGCTCATCCCTACGAAGCTGCCTAAGTATCCAGGGCGCATAATTCATTTGCCAACAAGCAAGATGTGGAGAGTAACGTTTACGATCAAACGTGATAGTCCAAACGTGTTTTGAGGAAAGAGCGGTACCAACAAAATCTGGTACTACACAGCAACGTCCGACCGTACCCATGACCGTGATCATTACGTCTAATGGTCGGATAGCATATCGCTTGAGTTCTAAAAATTTTTCATGGCTAACAAACCGACGATAATCCGTGACAAAGTGTTCGACATGCACATTATCGATTCCAAGGAGTGGAATTCCTGATTCCTTGAGTTCCTGCTTGAGAAGCGCGCTTCCGAATGGCCCACTGCGAAGTGCATTGGGTACACGATCCAAAAGTTCCTCAAGACTAAAAACTTCCCAAGCAAGTGGAATCCTCCCAATCAGCGAATCCTGGAACTGTTCCGGGTGGGCGATGGGATCGCGGAGTTGGCCGTTTTCGTCGAGACCACGGGTCAGCAGGTCGTGAAGCAAACCCGCGCGCACCTGCTTGAGCTTGGCAATCACCGCCTCGGTCTTGGCAATCGCTTCGTCTACGGTGTCCAGAATGGCGGCGATACGGGATTGTTCAGCGGGATCGGTTGGAAAGAGAAGAAACAGTGTATTTCCAATATCTTTGGGAACATGCGGAATACCAGTGCCGGTACGTCGGGCCTGAATCCACGCGAAGTGTCTGGCTAGTTGGTGGTAAAGGAAACGCCCGTCGGTACCGCTTTTCGGGCGAAGACGTGCGACCGTCGATCCGATGGCACCGCAAAGCCCAGTCGCGCACAAACCAGAACGCTCACCATCCCACAACATAAGTACATCAGTCGGCTCACACAGTACAGCGACCGGGTCTGTTGTGAACTGTTTAAAAGCACCAGTGAAGCTATCCGCACCTATGTAAGGACGAGACCCAGTAACGGGATCGGGTTGACAGGCGACAACATGACCTTTGTCAAACGCTGCAAGATCAATGAGTCGACGTTCAGTCCACTCAGCGCGTTGAGGTACTCTATTAAAGTTAGCCATAGTTATGTATAGCGTAGCCTTTTCAGAAAACTGTTCAGACGGTCCTCCACTTCAAAGCGCCCAGAACGCAGATCGCCTAACGTCACCGAATACTTATCCCACACCCCATCCAAAAACCTCACCAACTCCTGCCGCTTCTCATTCACCGCCGCATCCAGGCCCGTCTGCACATCCTGCGCAAAGAGTTCGAGAACCAGTGCGCGCTTTTCATCCTCGCGCAATTCATCGCAACGCGCCTTGAGCACATCCACAAACGCAGCGGTCAGTTCACGATAACGGGCGCGAGCTTCCGCCAGTTGTTTCTTGATGTCCTCGTAAGGCGCTAACTCGGCTTCAATCGCAGCCAGACGCTCCAGCACCGGCAGAAGTCGCGCTCTGGCGGTGGCGGCATCCTGTCCCCCGAACAACCCGGCGCGCGCTTTGGCAGCCGCTTTCTCCAGCTTCGCCAACGCTTTCAACGCCTCCCGATGCTCCGCCTTCAACTCCTTCATCTGCCGCTCCAAATCCCGCGCCTGATTCCAGTTCGCCAACTCCTCCTCGTCGGCGTCCTCGGGCAGGTTACCCTGCTCAAATGCCTCTTTCTCGCCCTTGAACCGCGCCATATCAGCCTTGGCGGCGGCGATGCGCTCCAGATAATCGGCCATGACCCGGCGCACCAGCTTATGCCCGAACGGATCGAACGCCGGGCCAGCCGCTTCGTCATCCTCCACCGCGTCCGCAATTGCATCCACCCAGCCGTCAATCACGCCGGGAAACCCGTTTTCCAGCAAGGTCTTGAAATCCGGCAAGGTCTCCGTCCACCAGGTCGCAATCACCCCGGCCAGCTTGAAGCGATCCAGCGCGCCCAACGGCAGCAGCGCCGCGCCGAAACTGTCGAGAATTTCAGCGCGGACCGCATTCAAATCGCGGCGTTTCGGCAAATCGGCCAAACGCGGCGCGTGAGCCGTCCACCATGTTGCCAGCGCCGCACGCAAGGCTTCAATGCGAGCCTGAACGCCAGGATCGTTCTCCACCAGAGGGCGGATAGCAGCGCGGTCGGTGAGAGTTGGGGCGAAGTCGAGGTAGTGATCAGAAATCCCTTTTTCAAAGGGGGGAGCGCCAAACGCACAGGCCGCATTGAACCCTAGCGCCGCGAACAATGCCTGTTTCGCCGCCACCTCCGCCGCCGGTACCCCACCCAGCAAATGCGCGCGCACATCCTGCGGTTCCGGCGGCGGCGAATTGTCCACATAGCGGCGGATATTCAGATTCCAGTCGTTGGCCGCATCGCCGATTTCCGCCAGCGCCACGCAGCGCGCATACCTCGGCACATCCTCAAAGCGGTCAAAGGTCGAAACGATCTTCTCGATATGCTCCGGGCGCAAATAGTTCTGCGCACGGCCCGCATGAAACTCGGCGTCGGCGTTGATAAACAACACCTGGCCACGTCGTTCAATCGGCTTGTGCGGATTCAACGGCTGCCCGGTCAAATTCGGGCGCAACACCAGAATGCAGGCCGGAATGCCCGCGCCGTAAAACAGATTCGGCGGCAAGCCAATCACCGCCTCGATCAAATCCTGCTCCAGCCACTTCCGGCGAATCTCCTTCTCCGCCCCGCCCCGGAACAACACGCCATGCGGCATCACCGTCGCCACCATCCCGCCCGGTTTGCACACCGCCAGCATGTGTTGAGCGAACATCAAATCGCCCTTCTTCCCGGAAGTCGGGCACCAGCCCCAGCGAAACCGCTCGGGAAACTCCATATTGCTCCGCGTATAATTCTGACTGAACGGCGGATTAGCGATCACCCGGTCAAACCGCTCCAGTTCGCCGCCGTCGCGGTGCAGCGGATGCAACAGCGTATCCGCCAACCGAATATCCGCGCCCGGCACCCCGTGCAACAACATATTCAATTTGCAAATCGACCAGGCCGAGGCGTCGTTGACCTGGCCGCACAGGCGCAAATTACTCGGATCGCCGCCGGATTGCTCAACGAACTCGCGGTTGATGATCAACATTCCGCCGGACCCACAGGTGGGATCGTAAATGCTCAGGCCCGGCTGCGGTTTGAGAATGCGCACCATCAGCCGGATCACGTCGCGCGGGGTGTAAAAATCGCCGCCCTTCTTGCCCGCCGATTCGGCGAACATGTTGATCAGAAATTCATAAGCCGCGCCCAGCAGGTCGGAAAACTGGAAATCCTCATTGCGCAACCGATGGCGGCTGAAATGACGCACCAAATCCTTGCAGGCGTCATCCGACACGATGCGCCGCATACCCTGCGTGCGCATGAAACTGATGTGATCGAGGACGTGTTCCAGCGACTCGTTACGCTCGCTCAACGCGCCCAGCGCCTTGTCGAGCACGCCGCCAAACGGCTCGGCGGCATCGTTCAAATGACGTTGCAAATGACGCCAGCGGGCGCGCTCCGGGACGAAAAAGCCATCGTAGTAATCGGGATTCTCGCCATAGCGGGCTTCCGCTTCATCTTGAATCAGACCCTGCGCAACCTTGCGCCCGACAATCCGGTCATGCTCAGCCTCGAATACATCCGAGCAGCGCTTGAGGAACAGCATCCCGAAGATGTAATCCTTGTAGGTGGCGGCATCCAGCCCTTCCTGGCGGAGACGGTCGGCGGCGGAATAAAGATGACGTTCGAGTTTGGCCAGGGAAAGTTTGGGCATGAGGTCAATTCAGGATCATTTCTTGTTGTTCTGGTCAGTTTAAGTGCAATATCCGCTAACCTTTATGCAAACCGGCTTGCTTGAGAGACGCCCTAATGCTTTACAAAATCCCACTGCTGCTCACTCCCCAGCCTGAAGGCGGCTTTACCGTCACCTCACCCCTGTTGCCAGAACTGGTTACCGAGGGCGAAACCATCGCGGAGGCGATGGAAAACGTCGAGGATGCCCTGGAGGCGGTGATAGAAGCTTACCAGGATTTGGGACGGTCACTGCCCGCCAGCATACAGATCAAGGATGACCGTAGCCCGGTCTGGATCGAGACTCTGGTTGCAGCCTGATGGTTTACCGTGAAATAGCGCGGAAGTTGGCAATCCTCGGCTGCCAGGAATTACCCCGCCGGGGCGGCGGCTCCCACCGCAAATGGTTCAATCCGCAAACCCGGCAAGTCGCCTCGTTGCCTGACTGGGGTAGCCGAGACCTGAAACCGGGTACAGTACGCGCCGTCATTCGACAACTGGGCATCGACTGGAATCACTTCATGCAAATCTGATCACGGTGCGGTCGCATAGTCTGGCAACCTGTTTAGCCTGCATTCCAAGGTACGCGGTGCGTACCCTACATCGACGACGTTGATACCGATCATTCAAGAGTAGGGTACGCACCGCGTACCGCT
>JAGRHM010000751.1 GCA_020445005.1 Candidatus Competibacteraceae bacterium
ACATGCTCGGAGGCATTGCCATCGGCACTCTGCAACACCAGCTATCGATAGGTGAAGCCGCTCAATTTTACATCCTGCTAACCATTGGCGATGGTCTGGTAGCCCAAATTCCCTCATTGTTACTCTCCACTGCAACCGCCATTATCGTTACCCGCGCCTCCGGTTCCCAGGACATGGGGCAGCAAGTGACCCGGCAACTGTTTGGCAGCCCCCAATCTCTGGCGGTCACCGCAGGCATTATCGGTCTGCTGGGACTCATCCCAGGTATGCCCAATTTGGTGTTCCTCAGCCTGGCCACTGGCGCGGGCTACCTGGCGTGGCGCATTTACCAGAGGCAATCCGCTGCTGCGCAACCGGCAACTGCTGAGGGCGGTGCTCCTATTGAATCTGGCCCGGCTGAAGGCGTAGAAGCCCGCGAGGTAGGCTGGGATGATGTACCGCCGCTGGATACGATTGGCATGGAAGTCGGCTATCGGCTGATTACCCTGGTCGATCGCAACCAGAATGGCCAACTGCTGGTCCGGATCAAGGGCGTAAGGAAGAAACTGTCGCAGGAACTGGGTTTTTTGATCCCTCCCGTGCATATTCGCGACAATCTGGATCTGGCACCCACTGCTTACCGGATTACATTGCTGGGCGTCACCGCCGCTGAAGCCGAGGCTTACCCTGATCGGCAACTGGCGATTAATCCGGGCCAGGTGCAAAGCACCCTGCCGGGAATCGCCACTCAGGATCCAGCTTTCAAGTTGCCCGCCGTATGGATCGAACCGAATTTGCGCGAGCAGGCGCAAACTCTTGGTTATACCGTGGTGGACTCCAGCACGGTCATCGCGACCCACCTCAATCAAATCCTGCTAAGCCACGCTCAAGAATTGCTCGGGCATGAGGAAACTCAGCAATTACTGGATCGACTCACAAACACGATGCCGCGCCTTGTCCAGGACTTGGTGCCCAAGACCCTGACGCTGCGCGTTGTGGTGCGGGTGCTGCAAAACCTGTTGCTAGAGCAAGTGCCAATCCGCGATATGCGAACTATCGCCGAAACTTTGGCGGAGCATGGCGTCCGGAGTCAGGACCCTGACGTATTGACCGCAGCCGTCCGAGTCGCGCTTGGAAAGATGATTATTCAAAATATCAATGGCCTGGAAGATGAGTTACCCGTGATTACGTTGGTGAGTGATTTGGAACAGATATTGCTGCGTACTCTGCAAACGGGCAGGGACGAGCAAGCGCCCCTGGAACCGGGACTCGCTGAACGTCTCCACAAGGCCCTTTTGGAAACTGCCCAAAAGCAGGAATTGGTTGGGCAACCGGCAGTGCTGCTGGTTCCAGACGCAATTCGTCTCATGCTGGCGCGCTTCACCCGGCATGGGATCCCCGGCCTTCATGTCCTCGCCTTCAGCGAGATCCCCGAGGACAAGAAACTCAAGGTGATCGCCACAGTGGGTAAGTAAGCGAACCGACGCGGCTGGCCCGGGGTGCGGAAGCCGCGATAACAGCGGGAAGAAAGCGATGAAGATCAAAAGACTGTGTGCCGCCAATATCCGTGAGGCCATGCGCAAAATTCGCGAGGAACTGGGACCGGAGGCTGTAATCCTGTCCAACCAGCGAACCGCGGCCGGTTTTGAAATCGTTGCGGCCATTGATTACGACGAACAAACCCTTCAGCAAGCAACCCTCGATGCGGCTGCCAAACGACGCGCCCTGGTTCGGGAAACGGAGGCGCAGTTTGAGGAGCGTCCAGACCTTGACGCACCAGTGGCGGCGGCGGCGAATCGATCGTCAACTGATCCAGTGGATCAACAGGCCAGTGCAGCGTCTGAAGATCGGCCTGCAACCTACATCCCTCAGGAACGCATAGCGCCCTCGCGACTCGACAAATCGCGGGTGATCTGGGCCCAGGATCCGTTGCTAGTGGAAATGCGTGATGAAATCAAAGTCATGCATAATCTGCTGGAACAGCAATTGTCAGGACTGGCGTGGGGAGAACTAGCGCGTCGGCAACCCCACCGTGCTGATTTATTAAG
>JAGRHM010000752.1 GCA_020445005.1 Candidatus Competibacteraceae bacterium
TTCGCTCTATTGTTGGAGGAGTCATCAGCGTACTACTGAGCAATGTGTACCTGCACTATGTGCTCGACCTTTGGTTTGAGCGGGTGGTCAAGTCTCGACTGCGGGGCGAAGCCTACCTGCTGCGCTATATCGATGACTTTGTGCTGTGTTTCCAATACCGCGAGGATGCCCTACGTGTCCAGGAGGTACTACGCAAGCGGTTGGGGAAGTTTGGCCTCAGCCTGGAACCGAGCAAGACCAAGCTGGCCGAATTCGGTCGCTTTGCCCAAGCCCACGCGGCCAAGCGGGGGAGAAATCGCCCGGAGACGATCTATTTTCTGGGCTTCACCCTCTATTGCACGCGCAATCAAAAGGGCAATTTCAAGGTGGGCATGCGCACGGAGAAGGCACGACTTCAGCGCAGTCTTGGTCAACTACGCGACCTGATGCGGCGGATGCGGCATCTGCCGCTACGGGAACAGGCGATCCATCTCGATCGTGTCCTGCGGGGTCACTATGCCTACTATGGCATCGCCGGCAACTTCCGAGCCTTGCAGAAAGTGCATCGGTTTGCGGAGTGGTATTGGCATAAGATGCTGAGCAGTCGGAGCCGGGAAGGGCACCTTTCTTGGGAGATTTTCCAGCAGATTAAGGTGCGCCATCCGTTACCGCGACCGAAGCTGCATCTTCCCTATCGGGAGTTGCAGGCACTCGCGGTGCTGTGAATCTTTCACGCTGCGAAGAGCGTCGTGCAGGAAATCTGCTCGCGACGTTCTGTGGGAGCCGGAGGCGGGTGACTGCCTCCGGCGACCCGGTGGGAGGCGAGAGCTTTCCCTACCCCTATTTCGGCTGCACTCCCAAGCACAGTTGCTAAAACAAGGGTAGCATTACTCCAAAGACCCCTTTTTCTAATGTGACCTTCTTACAAAAATTTCTGATCAAAAAAAACAGATACCTGATTCGTGACGCAGCAAGCTGCGGGGAATTAGACCCTCAGAGATTAAACCCCATGCCGCGAACCCCCGCCATCACAGGAAAATTTGCAGGACCATCGAGTTTGCCCCGTGATGAGGAACTGATACGTAGTAAGCTCCGACAACATTGTTTCAGACAAAGCGATACCATTAACTATTGATTCTGGCTGAACCGACCTGGAGATCTCACATGCTCGAAAAACCTGCCCTGACTTCAACCCCGATCGCCGATTTGATTGCACGTCGCTGGAGTCCTCGCGCTATCGATCGGGATCAGCCGGTTAGTCGTGAACAGTTACTGGCGTTGCTGGAAGCAGCGCGCTGGGCACCGTCCTGCTTCGGCGATCAACCCTGGCGCTATCTGGTTTGGGACCGGTTCCATGACGCTACAGCCTGGCAACAAGCGTTTGAATGTCTGGCGGAAGGCAATCAAATCTGGGTCAGAAACGCGCCGGTGTTGTTGCTGTCGGTGGCCGCACCCCACTTCGGTCACAACAACCAACTCAACCGCTGGGCAGAATATGATACCGGCGCCGCCAGTGAAAATCTCTGTCTTCAAGCGACTGCTTTAGGTTTGGTAGCGCATCAGATGGGTGGGTTCGATTCTGATAAGGCCAAGGCAACATTCAATATTCCCGCCGACCATACTTGTATGGCGATGATTGCTGTAGGTCATCCCGGGTCCATTGATGTGCTGCCAGGTACGCTGCGGGAAAAGGAGCAAGCGCCCCGGGAGCGCAAGCCATTGGCGCAAATTGTGTCCGAGGGCGCTTGGGCTCACCACCTATCCGTTGATCTCAAACCAGAGTTTTAGAGTATTTGGGTCGCTTTCATACAACGGCAACTCAAGCAGTGAATACCGCTTTCTGACCAGTGAACTTGGCGTCTTTATGAACTGATAGGTGGTGAGGAGCCGACCCGTCACCGCTTGTTCGTTTTGAGCGAGTGAGATACGATGTATCTCGTTTCCAAACCCGGAGGATGACATGACAGCGAGCACCATGGTTCACGTTCGCGTGGACCCTCACCTCAAAGCGCAGGCGGCTGAAACCCTGGCGGCCATGGGCTTGTCCGTGTCCGACGCCGTGCGGGTTTTCCTCACGCAGGTCGTGGCGGAACAACAATTACCGTTCACACTCAAGGCGCCAAACGCCCAAACCCGGGCCGCGATGGCGGAAGCCGACACGATCGCCCGCACCCGTCAGGCACGCTTTGTGACGGCCAAAGCCCTGTTCGATGACCTCGAAAAGAACTGCGGCGAGTAAACGTGCCACGCTGCCTCGGGCCACGGATTACACCAAAGCGTTTCTCAAGGATTGGGAGCGCTTGGGGCGATCCGGCCGGTATGACCTCCATCGGCTCAAGGAAGCCATGCTCTTGCTGATTGCTAACGAGGCTCCGCTGGGACCGGAATGGCGGGATCATCCCTTGATAGGGGACTGGGAAGGGCATCGCGAATGTCACATCGGTGGCGATTTTTTACTCCTGTACAAGCTGAATGACCCTACGAAGCCGGGTTTACTGGTGTTTGTCCGCGCCGGTACGCATGCCGATCTGTTTGAGTAGCGACATCTGATCGTTTATCGGAGAGGCGTTTTTTCTTTTTAATCTTTACTGTTTATGATGACCTTGGCCTTCGGGGAAATTGCGATGCCTGGCACCGTTCCCGGTAGGCTTTCTGCTGACAGGCACGGGAGCAATACATCCGAGTGCGGCGTGGGGCGCTGACCCGTTGACCGCATTGCGCGCACGCGATGGTTGCGGGTGGCTGTGCTTCGGTGGCATAGCGGGTGTATCGTTCAGATTGCACTTGTTCTCGGCGCGCTGCACAGGTCTGCATCCGCCCATCGTGCGTGATGAAGGCGGGATCCGCACCCGCAGGCCACCATTCGGAATTTCGTGCGCTTCTGGGTGCGCCGGGCGCGACCCTCGACTTGCGGTGTGGAGTGCGTAGCGGTTGTCGATCAAGGAAGGCTTCTTCTGTCCTGGGGGTCCGTGTGATGTTAATTGGATTACTAAAAGCCGCAAAATTCCTGATTGGGCCCGTTATCAGGAGTGAAGGGCGGTCACGCATTGCATAATAAATAATATGATTACGTGTTACGTTTTGTTTAATAAGTAATA
>JAGRHM010000753.1 GCA_020445005.1 Candidatus Competibacteraceae bacterium
CGCTTTTCGGCTGCGAGAATCCATTCAGCTCATACAAAAGGTCAGTTTCCATCGAAAAATGGTAGGGTAGGGCAGACGCTCTGTACTCATCCGTTACTGGAAGCAGAGCTGATTCCATATCGCACGGTGGTCCGATGGCAGACCTTGGCCCGGCAACACGCGGCGCGCGACCACGCTGATCCCCGCCGAGACCACCGTGCGGTCAATCGGCAAGGCCATCCAAGAGGGCAACAGCGCGGGCCAGGTTCCCGAGGGCGGTAGTACTGCCCCGGCATCCAGAAGTTGGCTACGATCGAGGAGAAGAGCGTTCCAGGGTGACCAGGGCGTCAGGTTAAAATCGCTCACGACCACGCGCAGCGCCGACGTGGGGACCAAGAGGTCAGTCAATTGCTGATTCCGCCACGCCGACAGTTCCGCATTGATCGGCAGCGGCGGATGCAGAACCAGAACCTCCACCGGCGGGCGATTTGCCGTGCGGACCAGCGCCAGCCGCACCCATGGGGTCTCCCCCGTTGCGATGTGAACGGTCAGCCGGCCGGGGTGACGCGACAGCACCCAGATGCCGAACGGGTCGTCGCGTAAGACGCCAACCTGAAACGGATACGGCAACTGCTGCGTGTGCAACCAGGGTTGCCAAGCCGGCGGGACTTCCAAAAGCGCGAGGATATCGGCGTCCAAATCCTGGGCGGCTCACCAGACGGCAAACTGTTCAGCGGACGTTTCGCCGCCGTGTACATTGGCCTGCAAGACGGTCAGTGGCGTATCGCAAGCGCCGGCGGGCGCGGGCCGCACCGGCAGCAGCATCACCGCATTGAACAAGAGCACTGCCCCCGCCAGCAGCGCCATCCAGCGCCGGCCTGCCGCGAGGAGTACCGGCGCAGCCAGGAGCGACAGCAGGAAATAGAACACGCTGAAATGCGCCGCCAGGTCGGCAAGCCAGAAGTAGGCGCCAAAGCAGCCGATCAGGCTGGCCGCCGCTGCGAGCATCACCAAAATACCGCAACGCCAGGCCACGGCAGTTAATGCGCGATGTGGCCACGACGCTGGCCTGACATCAGCCATGCTGCCGCGCACAAGTACATTATTGGCGCTACTCATGGGGTGGGCAACAAGGATTAAATCTGCTAATGACGAGTTTAGCGTAGCTCACGCCCCGCTTGAAGCTTGAATCGACCCTATTCAGGAATGATTGATGCTCATTCCTTGCCTTGCTAACGACCGCCTCGTTTCATCGCGTTCTTTCAGCCTCCCGATAGAACCACCGGCCCTCCTCCCGCACGAACTGGCTGACTTCCTGCAACCGGTGCGCCCGACCGCCCACTTTGTAACGGGCGACAAACTCCACGATTCCCGCCGTATCGCCGAAGCCGCCGCCTTCAACCCGACGCACCTGCAAACCGAGCCAGCGCACCGGTTCACCGTCCAAATCAAGGGTGACTGGTCGGGTTGCAGGATGCCAGGTTTGCAACAGATAGTCCGCCCGGCCCTGGACATAAGCCACATAGCGTGAGCGCATCAGGGCTTCAGCGGTTGCCGGGTATTGGCTCCCGTCCAGATAGCGCCCGCAACAGGCGGTATAGGATGCAGACGCGCCGCACGGGCAGGGTTCAGGCGGATTCATTCAGGGCTTCACCCACGTCGTTCCGGTCGGGCCGACGCCGGCCTCCTGGTAAACGACCGCGCCGTCCCGCGCTTCGAGAAAGTGCGGAACTTCCGCCGGCGCCACATAGACTGCGCCGGTTGGCGCCGCGACCAAGTGGGCGGCATCAAACGTCGCGCCAAAGCCGACGTACAGCGTACCCGACAAAACGGTCGTCCGGCGCGCATCGGGATGAGTATGCGGCGGAATCCGGCCCCCCGCCGCCAGTTGGACCCGAATGAGATAGGGTTCCGGTTTGGATTCCGCCCCCAATACCCAGGCCGCCTGCAGAGGGAGACCGCCCGGCCTCTCGATCCAGCGTAGCGTCTCGGGCAAGATCGGTTGTGGCAGGGCGTTCTGCGCAGCCGCGCCGGTTGATAAAAGGCTGGCGATGCCAAGGAGCAGGAGAATTCGGATCGCTGCCGTGTTCAACCCACGGACACAGCACGTGTCGAGTCTCATAGCGCGCTCACGTCTTTTTCCCGATCAACTCGATCGGATAACCGTCGGGGTCTTCGATAAAAGCAATGATCGTCGTTCCGGCATTCATTGGCCCGGCTTCGCGCAGAATGGGTCCGCCTCGCGCCTTTACGTCCGCAGCGGCTTGGTACACATCGTCGACCTCCAAGGCGATATGCCCATACCCTGTTCCCAACTCATAGCGATCCACACCCCAGTTATAGGTCAGCTCAAGGACGGTCTGCTCGGATTCGTCGCCGTAGCCCAGAAATGCCAGGGTGAACTCACCGCGAGGATAATCTTGCTGGCGCAGCAACTTCATACCCAGGATTTCGGTATAAAAGCGAATAGAACGGTCCAAATTGCCCACTCGCAACATCGTATGGAGAATACGCATAAGCGCCTCGCTAAATATAAATGTGAATGCCTGGAAACCTGCGTGTCCAACCGCATTGGACACCGAAATCGACTTCTTCATCAGATTATAACCACAGGTCTCCCATACTTCCGAATCCCCTGCAACTGAAAATCGTCAGCGGCGGTCAGACCGGCGTGGATCGCGCGGCCCTCGATGTCTCTCTGTCTCTGGGCCTGGTGGTCGGCGGCTGGTGCCCGAAAGGTCGGCGGGCCGAGGACGGGCGAATTCCTGACCGCTATCCCCTGACGGAAACGGCGGAGATGGACTATGAAACCCGCACCCGGCGCAATGTCGAGGATTCCGATGGGACGCTTATTCTCAATAGAGGTAAGCTGGAAGGCGGTACGGCATTAACCGCGGACTTGGCCCGGAAGATCGGCAAGCCCTGCTGGATTGTGGCGCTGGAATCAGGAATTGAACCCGCAACGTTCCGGGATGGGTTGACAGCCCATCCCATCACTATGCTGAACGTCGCCGGCCCCCGCGGAAGCCAGCGGCCGGGAGTGTACGCAGCGGCCTACCAGTGTTTGGGATCGTTGTTTCGATCACCATGAAGGCCATCCTTGATCACGCCCTCCTGCCGGCGGCGGTTCCTGATCGCTGGCCGACGCTAACGGTCAACGGCCTTATAATCGTGGCGGTTGCCCTTTTGTGGTCAAACGAATAACCCGCTACCCGACCCTCTAGGGATTGGCCACGATCAGGTTGCGATACTCAGGCTCGGCAGCCATGACAAACGCTTTGCCGTTCGCCGAAGCCGGTGGCGGGTTGGACGCTGTGCGTCCCGCGACCGGATCGAGTCCGCCAATGTAAAAAGGTCCGCTTTGATAACCGGAATGGTTCTTGACGTCGATATTCGTGTTGACCAAAACCTTGACGGCCCGATAGGGAAGGGTTTTAGCGCCCAAAGCTGCGCAGGTCTGGAAATTCGGTTGCCACAACTTGAGCACGGCAAGAGGCGTTGCGTCGGGATCGGTCATCTTGAGATAGAGCGCGTCCCCCAGGTAGGTCCTCACGTTGGCGGGGTCCTTTCCGCTCTTGAGCAACCACGGCGTGTTCTTCGCCAGCCACGCCCTGTAAACTTTTTCATCGGCCGTGGTCGTCGGATGGACCTTGCCGTAGAAGGTCTTGACCACCGGCGCCAGCACCCGGGCCGCGCCTAGGAACTCCCGCAACGCCACCATCCCGTCCACATCCTGACCCAAGTTGCAGGCCCGAACTTCGACCCGCTTCAGTTTCTTGGCCGCCACCTGGTTGCGCAGATCCAAGAGGTCGAGCACGGTCTTATTTTTGAACATAGAGACCCCTTTGACCGTCGGGGCGATCGTCTCAAGCCCGGTTTGCGCCTCGGCACTGGACGTAATCGCGCTGATCTGACTGGATGAAAGGCTTCCCCACGGTACGCCGGCGGTGGTTTTTCCAGACAGGTCGGTCAGCAATTTTCGCCATTCTTTAAGCTGTTGCTGAGCGTCCTTGAGTGCCTGGATCCGATTGCGCTCCTGAAGGACGCCGGCCATTACCGTCATCAAGGGCAGGCCGTCTTTATCCGCGCTGCCAAGGCCGGGTCCCATGGGCATAATGAGTCCCTTTGGGTGGCCATGGGCAACAATCAGGGTTTCCTGATAGCCGGCGTTGGCCGATGCTAAAATGGCTTTCAGCACATCGATAAACGTGATCACCGCTTTTGCATTGCCACCGGTCAAATCGACAATCTTATCCAACGTCATGTCATCATTGGCTTTTTGCGAAAGCTCAAATCGATAGGCGCTGTAGAATTCTTTGGCCCACGTCATGATGGGGCCTGTAGCGTGGACCAGGGTTTCCACATGATTAAGCGCCGCCATAGCTGCGGTCCTCGGCCGGGTGTTTGTAGGATGCTTCCTCTATTTTAGACCCGTCGCTAAGAGAGAAAGCTGCAACGCAAGACAAGGTGAAATAGGGCAGCCGTGCGCAAAAAGCACACGGCTGAGCGTCGGTTTTCGTTCCGGTGATGGTCAGACCCGTTTTCTGACCTTGTATCAGAGATACGGCGTTGTAGCCGAAAAATGAAACAATCGTTGTCATACCTCTATGTCGCTCCTCATCGAACCGGTTTTTTCAGGACCCCGTAAAGTTCT
>JAGRHM010000754.1 GCA_020445005.1 Candidatus Competibacteraceae bacterium
GCGCGGGCTGGGCGTGACGCTGGAACTAACCGGCTGGAGTTTGCTGCTGACCCTAATTTTTGGCCTAGCGGCGGCGCTGCTGCAACGCTCCTCCTCCTGGGCGGCCCACGCTGTGGCGCGCATCTATGTTGAAATCGTGCGCAACACCCCCCTGCTCGTGCAGCTTTACCTGGTTTATTTCGTTCTCGCGCCTATTCTGGACCTGGATCGTTTCGTGGCGGCGGTGCTGGCCCTAGCGATTTTCGAGGGCGCTTTCGCTGCGGAAATTTTCCGCGCCGGCATCGAGGCGATTCCCAAAGGCCAGTGGGAAGCCGCCCGCGCGCTCGGGTTGTCGTCCCCTGCCGTTTATCGCCTGGTCATTCTGCCCCAGGCCATCCGTCTGGTGCTGCCGCCGCTGACCGGCTTGGCCGTGTCGCTGATCAAGCATTCCGCTCTGGTCAGCGTCATCGCCGTGGCCGATCTGACCACCGAGGGGCGTAATCTGATCGCCGACACTTTCATGACTTTTGAACTCTGGTTCACCGTCGCCGCGCTGTACCTGGCGCTGACCGTCAGCCTGTCCTTACTGGTGAGCGCGTTGGAGCGTCGCCTGCCGGTGCGTGGCGCCGGGCATTAAAATGCCGCCGCGCAAGTTGCGTTTTGGTCGACTGGACGCCCTCATTCTGGCGGTCGTTGTCGGATTGATCGGCTATATTTCCTATCGAGCGCAATTCCATTTCCACTACAATTGGAATTGGCAGCTCATTCCCGGTTATTTCGCGCGCCATGACCCCGAATCCGGAAACTGGGTGTTCAACCTGCTCGGACAGGGCTTTCTGGCAACCGTGCGACTCGCGATCTGGGGTGGACTACTGGCGGCGTTGATCGGCGGGGTGATAGGAGTCTGTCGCGTAGCCAACAGCCTGTTTTTACGGCTGCTCAGCCTGACTTATGTTGGACTGATCCGTAACATTCCGCCTTTGGTGTTCATCTTCATCTTCTACTTTTTTATCAGTGGTCAGTTGATGCCGTTGCTGGATATAGAAGGCCGGGTCAGCGACGCGGATTCAGAAACGCTGAGCATGCTGGCGATTCTGTTCGGTCCGCCAGCCTTGCTGCCCAATTTTCTGTCCGGATTGATCTGCCTGGCGCTGTTCGAAGGCGCTTATGTTGCGGAGATCGTTCGCGCCGGCATTGAAGCGGTGCCAAAAGGTCAGTGGGAGGCGGCCAGGGCGCTGGGGATGCATTCCGGTCAGACGATGAGCAAAATTGTGTTGCCCCAGGCGCTGACTAAAATGGTTCCGCCACTCGCTGGCCAGTTCATTTCGCTGATTAAGGATTCGTCATTAATTTCATTGATTTCCATTCAGGAATTGACCTTTGCAGGAACCGAACTGGCGGTATCATCAGGGCGGGTGTTCGAGGTATGGCTGACCGTGGCGGCGTTATACTTTCTATTATGTTTTGGACTGGCGCGGCTGTTTGGCGGGGTGGAGCGGCGTTTAAGTCAGCGCCGTTAGTGATTTATTCGCAAAAGATGCGAATGTGTAGAACCGATTGCGATGCATAACGATAGCCATCATTACCCGGAAATCGGTGATTTTGAGCTGACCTTACGCGAACGGGCCGAAGCGTTGCTTCTTGCACAGTCCCGTGATGAGCGGATTGATTTCTCCCCGGATGAAATTGCCCACCTCATTCATGATCTCTCGGTGCATCAAATTGAACTGGAGCTCCAGAATGAGGAATTACGCAGTGCGCAAAATCAGTTGCAAGATGCGCGTGACCGCTACGCCCGGCTCTATCATCAGGCGCCGGTGGGTTATCTAACCCTGGACGCCAAGGGCATCATCCAACAGGCTAATCAAACCTTCAGCGCAATGCTGGGCTGGGAGTTCGCTGACTTGAAGGGACAGGCGCTGGCGGATTTCATGACCGGCGCGGATCGAAATCAGTTCCTGGGTCGCTTTAAGGCGTTTTTCAACCACCCCGAAGGTAAAAGCATTGATGTCAAGCTGCATGGCAAAGCGGGGCAATGTTTCTTTGCCCGGTTGACTGGACGTTCGGAAATCGTCGCCCCATCCACCGCCAAACCATCGCGCTCGATGTTGCTAATGATCGTCAATGACATCAGCACGCAAAAGGCGATGGAGGATGTTTTACGGAATAATGAAGCTCAGTATCGCGCAGTCATTGAAACTTCCTTGGATGGCTTCTGGATGATTGATATGCAAGGACGACTGCTTGAAGTCAACGATGCTTATGTACGCCAGTCTGGCTATTCGCGGCAAGAGCTGCTCTCCATGCATATTACTGATCTGGAGACCAGGAAGAGTCCTGACGAAACCGCTGTCCATCTTGACGCGATTCTCCGCGAGGGCGGCGCTCTGTTCGAGACCTTACATCGAGCACGCGATGGAACGCTTTGGCCAGCAGAGATTAATACGGCCTACTGGCCCACAGCGGGTGGTCGGCTCTTCTGTTTCATTCGCAACATTCATCAGCGCCAGCGCTCCCAGGCCTTACTCAAGGCCCGTTTACATCTGTCGGAGCTGGCTCTGCACAGCACCCTTGATGAACTGTTGCAAGCCGCTCTCGACACGGCGGAACAACTGACGCATAGCC
>JAGRHM010000755.1 GCA_020445005.1 Candidatus Competibacteraceae bacterium
GTCAAAACATTTATTTTAGACTACGATTACAATGGCTATTTGCCTGAAATCAAAAACCAGATGATTGATATGGCGATCAATGGCAGTGGCATTCGGGATACCGCGCGCGTTTTAGAAATCAGTCCGACAACCGTTATTAATGAATTAAAAAAAAAGAATCTTGCCTTGAATCCGTCAATCGAACGGTGCTGAACGGCTTAAATCCACAGGAAGTCACTGTTGAGATTCAAAAAGTTGGAGATCAAGAGGCTGAGTTAGACGAGATGTGGAGTGACGTCCAGAGCAAAGCCCATCCGCGTTGGCTATGGCATGCCATCGATCACACGACCGGGGAAATTCTGACTTATACCCTTGGTGATCACAAAGACGAAGTGTTTTTAACGCTTAAAGCGCTTCTAGAACCTTTCGGAATTCACCGATTTTACACGGATGGCTGGGGGGCCTACGAACGCCACTTGCCCTCTGAACAGCATACGGTTGGTAAGGCAAACACGCAGAAAATTGAACGGAAGCACCTCACCCTGCGGATACGCATTAAACGATTAGTGAGAAAGACCATTTGTTTCTCCAAGCTGGACAAAATGCATGACATCGTTGTTGGTCTATTTATTAATCGATATGAATTCGGGGTTTTAGTATAAAAACCATGTCTGAAACACTACCCCCCCATCGTTCCCCGGACGACGCCGACGCCGCCCGAGATGGTTGACCGGGAGTGCAAAATGCGAGCGAGGTGATGCTTCATGAACGTGCAAAAGAATATCGCGTTGGTCGCCCATGACCACCGGAAGAAAGATATGATCGAATGGGTGGAATGGAATGTGAGTAACTTGCTCCAACACTGTTTAACCTGTACGGGAACCACCGGGAGACTGGTTGAAAAAGCCATCCGGGAGAAACAGACGGACTTGGCAATCCCCGATGATTTTACCATGGTGAAACTCCATTCCGGCCCGTTGGGCGGCGATCAGCAGTTGGGTGCCCTGATTACCGAGGGGAAAATCGATTTGATTATTTTCTTCTGGGACCCGATGCAACCTCAACCGCACGATGTGGATGTCAAGGCCCTGCTCAGAATCGCGGTCTTGTACAACGTTCCCATTGCCTGCAACCGCTCGACGGCGGATTTCATCATTTCATCGCCGTTGATGACCCATGAATATGCGCCGATCATGCCTAGTCACGAAGCCTATCTCCAGAGAGAGCTCGTCGCGGACTCCCGGGAGGGAAGGCGCGTGGATGCCGTCCGTCCAGACGGCCGTGCAGACGAGACCCCGGTCGGTGCATCCATCATCGGCCCGCGCTGGGATCAACGCAGGGAGGTGGAAAACATTACCCTGAATTGAGCGCGCAGGTCTGCGGGCAGGCGTGGGCCTGGAGGGCGGTCAGTCACCGCGTCCATTGGTCGGGCGTGCGGACCGACGCGGGCAAGCGTTATGCGGAAGAGGTCGCCGCCTTCACGCGGATTGAGGCAGCGACCCATCACGTCAAAGTCGGCGCTGACGCCGGGAGCGACATCCGTGAGGTCTATCGCTGGATGCCCTAGCGATCGGCGTTCACCAGGACCCGAGGGCGCTCGCCTCTCGCGCCAGTTCCGTTATCCGGCCCCAGTCATCGGCGAGCAACGCGGCCTGGGGCGTCAGCCAAGACCCGCCGACACAGGCGACGTTGGGCAGCGCTAGGAACTCCGGCGCGGTTTCCGCCGTAATCCCGCCCGTCGGGCAGAAGATGACGTCCGGGAACGGCCCGGCCAATGCCCGTAACATGCCGATGCTGCCGGCCTGCTGCGCGGGGAACAGCTTGAGCTGCTCAAATCCGGCTTGACGGGCTGCGATCACGTCGGAGGGTGTCATCACGCCGGGCAACAGTGGCAAGCCGCTCTCCCGCGCTGCTTCGATCAGCGCCGGGGTCAGGCCAGGACTCACGCCGAAGCGGGCGCCGGCGTCCACCGCCTCGGCAAACTCGTCGGGACGGGTGAGGGTGCCCACACCGACGATCGCATCGGGCACTTCATGAGCGATCGCTCGAACCGCCGCCAGTGCGACGGGAGTACGCAACGTCACTTCCAACACCCGGACCCCACCGGCCACCAGCGCCCGGGCCAGGGGTACCGCGTGGGCC
>JAGRHM010000756.1 GCA_020445005.1 Candidatus Competibacteraceae bacterium
GAGTCGAACACCGCATCGACCGCCACACCCGCCAGAACAGCCTGTTCGGCCAACGGAATACCGAGCTTTTCGTAGGTACGGCGCAATTCCGGGTCGATTTCGTCCAGGCTCTTCGGACCGTCGCCTTTCTGCTTGGGCGCAGCGTAGTAGGAAAGCGCCTGGTAGTCGATCGGTGGATAAGATACCCGCGCCCACTCGGGTTGCTTTTGGGTCAACCAGTGGCGAAAGGCTTGCAACCGCCACTCCAGCAACCAGTCCGGTTCCTCTTTCTTGGCCGAAATCAGCCGGATCACGTCCTCGTTCAACCCCGGCGGCACGGTGTCCTGTTCGATATCGGTGACGAAGCCGTACTTGTAATCGCTGGCGGCGAGACGTTCGAGGGTGGGGGTGCTATCGGTCATGGATCAAGGTCCTCTCACGGATTCAGGCAAGGGTTTCAGACGGGGCGGTCAACCGCGCGAACCGTCGTTGCCCGGCTTGGAGAATGAAAACGCACCGGGCGCGGCGCAAGGGGCTGACTGAGCTCCTCTAGGCTAATACTTTGCAGTGCGGTATGAATGGCTAAATTGATGCGTGGCCAATGGCCGCTGACTTCGCAATCTTCCTGCCGGGCGCAACGGTCATGGGATTCATCGCTACAGGCCGTGATAGCGATGGGACCTTCCACTACGCTAATAATGTCGGCGGCGGAGATCTCTGCGGCGGGCTGCGCCAGGACATAACCGCCCTGCGCGCCGCGTTGCGAATTCAGCAAACCGGCGCGGGTCAGCGTCTTCAGAATCTTGCTGACCATCGGCAAGGGCAGCCGGCGTTGCCGCGCCAGGGCGGCAGCGCTACAGGGTTGGCCCTGGGCCTGGGCCAACGCGGTCATCAGCAAAATGCCGTAATCGGCTTCTCGGGTGATGCGAATCATGGCGGCTCCGCATGGCTCGTCTAATCGGTACCGGATTAGTACTATTTTCGAGTAGAATAGTTCCAAATAGTCCGCTTGCCAACCATATCAGCCAAAGGCGCATCTTCCGTGACTTCCAGGGTCTTGAGAGCCGAACTCTTATTACTACTGACCGCCTTGATCTGGGGTTCGGCGTTCATAGCCCAGCGGGTGGGGATGGACCATGTCGGTCCCTTCACTTACAACGGCGTTCGTTTTCTGCTCGGCGCACTGTCCCTGTTGCCGCTACTGTTAATCTGCCGCTCTTCCAGACCACTGATCCAGCCAAGTGGCGGAGGCTGGCTATTTGCCGGCGGTTTGCTGGCTGGACTGATTCTGTTCGCCGGCGCATCCCTGCAACAAATCGGGATTGTCTACACGACCGCTGGAAAAGCTGGCTTTATCACCGGCCTGTATGTGGTCATCGTGCCGCTGCTGGGCTTGTTGTGGGGACATCGCACCCCGTGGAAAACCTGGATCGGGGCAGGTCTGGCGGTGACGGGCTTTTATCTGCTGACCGTGACCGACGCCCTCACCCTGGCCCAGGGTGACGGTCTGGTGTTAATCGGC
>JAGRHM010000757.1 GCA_020445005.1 Candidatus Competibacteraceae bacterium
AAAAACTCGCCGACGACCTCCATCGTGATGACTTCACGATCGGTCAATTTTGGGGCAAAGCCCCGCTGACGCAAGGGACGATTCCCGAGCAAGGCATTCAAGCGTTGATCTACCCAACAAAACACGGTGAGGATAAAGTCTTCGAGCGGCATGGCAGTCTCTCCGTGGGGAGGCTGAGATGGTCGGTTCCTCTCAGCTTAGCTCACAGGGCCATGTCGCATCGACCTGCCTTTATCTCTTCTCGAAAAAGTCGAACATCACGTTTAATAACAAAATTAAACTGACTATGACATTTCACGAGGTGATTTGCGCTTCAGCGCCGCCATTCCGGTCACTGCCAGCGCAGCAATAATGACCAATAGCGAAATCCCCGGTTCGCTTAACCCCTGAGGGTGAATCAGCAGTACTAATCCCAGTCCAGCCATCATGGTGCCCGACAACAATTTCAGCAACCGCCCTTCCCGTTCCTGAAGTTTTCGCGACCCCAGTGTCCACGTAAACACTACAACAATGGCCAGCAAGGGCAGAACATAGATCAAGTTATAAAGCCCCAGATACAGATAATAATCGCTGGTGGATAAATCGTGCAGCGTCAGAGTCCGGGTATACACCATTGGAAATCCAGCGGTGCAAAGCAGTTCATAGCTATTAGCGACGATAGCCAGCATCACGGTTCCAACCAGCAGTCCTGGCAAACGATCGCCGCTCACCAGTCCCCGCATCTGCTTGAACAGTTTTGGCTTGGCCTGATCGGAAATACCTAGCGACGGCCCGTGGTGGAAAGCCATGAAATCCTTGATATTTAGTCCACCCATGATCACTGCCAACAGTCCGGCGATTACGGTGATCCATTGCAACTCGCCCAGCCACAGAAAGACATTAAGCCAAGCCGCCATGAACATGAAATAGATAACCCCGGAGAAGAAGATGAATACCCCCCCGATTAGAAACATGCGCCGGCGGTCGCAGGCATGAACCAGCAGACTGAGCAGGAACAGCAGGACGAAGAAAGCGCAAGGATTGAAAGCATCCAGACCCGCTAATATCACCGTCAACGCGGGCAACGACCATGCGCCTGGATCAAGTGCGCCGACCAACGGCAGATCCAAAGGCGGTTCACCGGTAGTCGTTATTCCAGTCGTTGAAATTTCGCGGGTTTCCCCAGAGGCGTCGGGTTGTAAGTAGCGACGGTGGCATGCTTCCAGGTGCTGGCGCAATAGACGATCGGTGGTATCCGGGTCAAAACCGGTCAATATTTTGCCGCAGAACAGGAACGCTGGCACTGCCTGAGCGGGTTCGCCCAGCGCCTCGGCCATCCGGTTGTATTGCAACCCGCCGGCCATATCGCGGCTCAGGTTGTAGCTGTGTAAATCCAGCCAGGGATAATCAGTAGGCAGGGCCTCGACGAACGGTCGCGCCTTGCGGCAATGAGGACAGGTTTGCGTCCAGAAAAAATGCAATTGAATGCGGGGTTCGCCGGTCGCGGTCCGCGTAACCCACCACTCTTCCGAGGCAGTGGGAGTCGCTTGGGTAACGAGGGGCAGGCCAAACAACAGTAGCCCTAGCAGCAACCTGATTATAGCCCGATTAAAACAATCTTTTCCTGTTACTTGCAGCATGTTGGACATTCGAAAAACGCCCTCACCTCCAATCCATCTCCGACAGCCAAAGTAACCAAAGTAGGTCAGTAGTAGGTCGGGCATAAGCGCAGCATTGCCCGACAGGAGTACTGGAACCTGATGTCTTAAGGCTCCAACCGTTCCAATAACCAACCTCCCTCTTTACGCAGGCGGTAGCGCAAGCGGTCGTGCATCCGGCCATGACGACCCTGCCAGAATTCCAGCATTTCCGGCTTCAACCGATAGCCGCCCCACTGGTTCGGCATTGGAATGTTATCGTCGGGGTACTGGGTCGCCAACTGCTGATAACGCTCCTCCAGAATCTGACGGCTGGCCACTACCTGACTTTGCCGTGAGGCCAGCGCGCCCAAGCGGCTCTCCAGCGGACGGGTACGGAAGTAGGCCTCGGATTCAGCCGGGGAAACCTTGCTAACCACACCTTCAACGCGCACCTGTCGCTCCAGTTCCAGCCACAAAAACACCAGCGCAGCATGGGGATTTTCCGCAAGCTGCTGACCCTTGTCGCTGCGGTAGTTGGTGTAGAACACGAAGCCATCGGCATCGCAATCCTTGAGCAGCACCACGCGCGCAAAGGGCCGGCCGGTGCGATCGGCAGTAGCCAGTGTCAGTGCGTTCGGTTCAGGTAATTCGGCTTTGATCGCTTCGTCCAGCCAGCGCTGAAACTGCTGGATGGGATCAGGATTAACCTCGGCTTTGGTCAAAGCGCCCAGGGAATATTCCTGACGCAGTTCGGCAAGGGATTGGCTCATGACGATGGAACTCCAGGGCTGAACATTTGGAAGAGAGGCATCTTATACTATTCAGCTTTAAGTATTCATCCGCTTCACCCGCCGGCTGGCGAGGGAAGCGCCATTTTCCAGGAGGATCGTTCGTGCATTATCAACAAAAACAATGTCTATTCGCAGCGCTGGCGCTGTTGGCCAGTCAAACGGCGCTGGCCAAGGAAGGCCCGGATCAGTACCCGAACGGGGCTGAAAACTTTATGGTCGGCGCTCTACCGCCGCCGGGTCATTATCTGATCAATTATCTGGGCTACTACAGTGGCGAATATCGCGATAATAACGGTGATAAGGCACCGGGTTTGGAGGTTAGCGCGACCTTTGACGCTCTACGCTATATCTATGTCAGCAATCACAAACTCTTTGGCGGTGACTGGGGGGTACATGCCATTGTCCCGATTGTCTACCAGAAGCTGGATACGCCGATTCCCGGCATCGGCAACGGCAGCAGCAATTCCCGGTCTCTTGA
>JAGRHM010000758.1 GCA_020445005.1 Candidatus Competibacteraceae bacterium
ACCTGCAAACACGGATGAATCCCTACTGCGGGTCGTGACCGATACCCTCTTATCCCTTGAGGAAATTTTAGCGGCGAAGGATGGCAAGGTGCATGACGACATCCATCGGGGCAAGACCTTGATCAGTGACGCGGTTGTTAAACTGGGTAATAGCTTTAATAGTCTGAACACACAAACCCACGCCCAGCAGCAAGTCGTTGCTTCACTGATTCAGGAAGTCTCGGAAGATGGCGCCGGGTCTCAGCACAGCGACCGGGCCAGCGTTCGGGAAATTGCCGAGGGCATGTCGGCTATTTTAGGAAGTTTCATGGATATGCTCGCTCAGGTGAGCGCCCAGAGCAGTGGGGTGATCGCCAAAATGGAGGCGATGACCGATGTCGTCAATCAGACATTTTCACTGCTGAGCAATGTCGAAATGATTACCAAGCAAACCAACTTGTTATCTCTTAATGCCTTTATCGAAGCAGCCCGCTCGGGCGAGGCGGGGCGGGGCTTTCAAGTGGTTGCTACCGAGATGCGTAATCTGTCGCAAAACTCGGCGAAATTGAATGAGCAAATTCGCGTTCAAGTCGAAAAATCCAAGAAAATCGTTCATGAAACCCGGGATGTGGTTAACGAAATGGCCGCGCGTGACATGGATTCTCTCAATGAGGCCCGGGATAGTTCCGATATGCTGTTTGCCAAGCTGGCGGTGATGAATGAGCATATTTCGCAAAATCTCGGTCGGGTTTCCGAAATTACCCAAGGCATTGATCGTAGCGTAGGACTAGCGGTGCAATCCTTGCAATTCGAGGATATCGTCGGCCAGTTGTTGACGCACGCCGAACGGGAATTGAGCGAACAGGACAAAACTTTAATGGAACTGCGCGAGCGTTTGGCAAATTTCACCAAAATCGCGCAAAGTGGCGGCGATCTGCAGGCGGCGCTCTTTAAGCTCTACGATCATTTGCAACCGATCCGACAGTCCGCAGTCTTCCAGAAAAGCAAATCGGTTTTGCAGGAATCCATGGAGGAAGGGGACGTAGAGTTGTTTTAAGCTAAGTCACCCTGTTCACTACGCGCCACTCGCCACGGGATGGAGGGATTATGCATGGTTTTGGGCCTCGGGCGCTGACCCCAGGCGATGGCCGGGATTGGTTGATTCAAGCCTGGCAGTTGATGTGGCGGCGACCGGGGCTATTCGTAGCCATTGCGCTATTTGCTCCATCAGGCAGCGCACTGCTGCTTGCGTTGCCAGTTTGGGAATGGTGGTTGCTGCCGCTGGGCGGCTGGGTCACATTAATCGCAACCGTACTCTGCTACGGTTTGCCGCTGAGTCTGACAGTAACGCTGGCCTGTGGCATCGCCCGTGCGGCCAACCGCAAGCAGGCGCCGGCCCCAAAACAGTTGTTTAATTGGACGGCGGCTAAAGCATTGACGCGAACCAGCTTGTTTTTGTTTGCCCTGTTGTTGCAAGGCTATCTGGTGGTCTATTGGGTGCAGGATCAACTCTTGCCTGCTGATCTGGCCGCCGCTGGCAATTCGATGTCGATTCCACCACCAGCAACTTTCGGGGTTGCCAGCACCTTGTTAGGAACCCAGCTTAGTGTTTTGGGCAGCGTGTTGCTGGTTTTGCAGGTATTACTGGCCGTTTTTGTGGTTCCCTTGCAATTGTTCCGCGAACTGCCGCTCTCAGTGTGCTGGCGGCGTAGCGTTCTAGCCATGCAACTTAATCCTTGGCTATTTCCGGCGCTGGGTTTGAGTGGTCTGGCGCTGGCGACTTTGCCATTCTTCGAGCTATTTGCTATCCCTGCGCAGGTATTGGCGTTGCCGCTGCCCGTTTATCTGGGCGTTCTCTTGTATGTGGCCTGGAACGATGTGTTTCAGGGCGGCGCCGAAGAAGATGAAATCCTGGAAGTTCAGGATCAGTGGCGGGCCGGCGTCAGCAGCGGCTCCCTGTCACGGTCCATCTGGCGGCATCCTCATTCATTGTATGGGGGCCGCTAGATCATCATTGCTGTGGCGTTGATAAACGCCGATGGCAATGGCGGATAGGAACGGGCAAAAACTATGAAGAAATCATCGAGAACGAAAGGATGGTTGGCTGCCAGCACTTTGGCAGCGGCGATGGCTTGGCTTCCGTCTACTTCGGCAATAGCTGCGGAGTTCAAAGTACTCGTCGTAATGAGCTATGAGGAAGATAACCCCTGGGTCCAGGAGATCCGCGAGGGAATTGAAGGAGTGCTCTCCCCTTCGAGCGAGATTCGTTATTTCTACATGAATACGAAAGCTGATCGCGCTAACGGACCGAAGCGTGCAGAAGAAGCCTATGCCTTGTTCCAACAGTTCCGACCCGACGGCGTGATCGCGGCTGATGACGATGCCCAGGCGATGTTCGTGGCGCCCTTCCTTAAGGACAAGAGCGATAAACCGGTCATGTTCAATGGCGTTAACACCGAACCGGAAAAGTACGGATTTCCGTCGCGCAACGTCTCCGGCGTGCTGGAGCGCGCCCATGTCCAGGAATCCCTGTCCTTCATCAAGCAGTTGTTGCCTTCCATTCAGAACATTTGCTTCCTGACCAACAATGTGCCGTCGGGCCAAGCGCTGCGCGCCCAGGTCATGCGCGAAAGGGACAGTTATCCAGTGACGCTCTCCGATTTCCACCTGGTTTCTACGACGCGTGAACTCGCTGCACTGAAAAAGTCGCTGAATGCGTCATGCGATGCTCTGTTCATCGACAGCCTCGAGGGCATCACGGATCAAAGCGGCAAATCGCTCACCAATCTGGAAATCAGCAAATTACTGAAGGACATTTACCGCGGTCCGATGTTGGCGGGCAACCGCTATCAGGTTGAACAGGGCGCCTTGGCGGCTGTCGTTAAGACTGGACAAGAGCAAGGCGAGAAATCAGCAGAAATGTTGCTTCAAGCCATGCGCGGCAAATCGGTGGCGGCCATTCCCATCATGAAAAACGTACAGGGGCAGCGTATCATTAACGTAACGGAACTGGAGCGTAGAGGGGTTGTCCTGAAACCGATGGCGCTGAGAGGAGCGACGCTGGTGCGCGAGCAACCGTAAGCAGTGGAAGCGAATCATGCCACCTTGGCCAAAAGGCATTGCAAGCAAGCTGTATGTCCTGGTGACGCTCAATGCCCTGGCTATGGGCATGATCGTCATCCTGACCATCGGTTCCTTTGACCAACTCGAGGGGCTGGCGGCGCAGATTTCCTCAGTCCAAATGCGACAGATCATCGACAATGCCGCCATTGGACGCGATCTGACCGCTACGCTTTCCGAGATTGATCTGGCGAATCGAACATGCCGGGACACGACGGCATTCGGCGCGGCGCGCGCTCACATCGGCCACTCACTGGACGCACTGATCAAGAAACTCCCGGATCAGGAGCTAATTGAGTTAATGCGCGCTCTGCGGCGGGAAACCCAACATCTGTTCGATGTATGTGGAGAGATTGGCGACGTCCTGACCGAAATAGCAGAAACCGACCGTCGCCTGCTGACCGCATTCGAGGAATTGGAGAGCTTGACAGGGCGGGCGCTGATCGACCAAACGCTGGCTGGCAAGTCGGTTAGTCATCTCGACCAGATCATTGCGCTAGTCTCAGGCTATCGTGAAACCGCATTGCATATCGGCAAGCAAATCGCCATACAAAGTGGCGACAACCGATCGGCGGATGACGCCGAAGTTGCCGTCCTTCCCGCTATCGACAATCTCGCCCTGCGCATCCAGGGTTTTACCCCAGCGTCACCTGAAATGGCGCGCATTGCCAAATATGTCGGTGCGCTCACTCAGGCCTACCGTGAGCAGGTGATTCGACTGAACGCAAAGCTAGGGGACTACGACGCAATACTCGCGCACAATCATGATGCCCGGGAGACGGTGCTTGCACAGATGAAGCGTCTGGATACCGGCGTAGCGAGTCATGCCACTATGCTAAACGACCAAATCCGACAGGCGGTGCGCGACACTCGATATGGCGTCCTCGTGTTTGCAGCGCTGATCGTGTTCGTATCTGTCATCTATGCCTTGCGTGTAGTCCGCCGTAACATCCGCACGCCACTCCAACGGGTTCTTGATCAAGTTGTGGCGATCAATCCAGGGAAACCGAGGAAACGGATTCTTGCATCCGAGCGATCGGAACGCAACGAGTGGAAAACGATTCAGGCTGCACTCACAGAAATGACGCTGGAACTTGCGGAATCGACCTACCTGTTGCAGAAAGTGATTGATACGTTGCCGATCCGTGTGTTCTGGAAGGACCGCAACCTCAACTATCTCGGATGCAATCCCGCCTTCGCTCAGGACGCCGGTAAGCAAGCGCCGTCTGAACTGATCGGTCGCGACGACTTTGCTATGGGCTGGACGCCACAGGCCGATCGCTATCGCGCCGACGACCAGCAAGTGATGGACTCAGGTCAGCCCCGTCTGGACTATGAGGAACCTCAAACTACGCCGGACAACCGGATAATCTGGCTGCGCACCTCCAAGGTGCCGCTGCGCGACGCTGAAGGAAACGTGTTCGGAGTACTCGGCATCTACGACGACATCACCCAGCGCAAAGAGGCTGAAGCTGAGCTGGAACAGGCTGCCAGCGTGTTTCAGCACGCCAACGAAGGCATCACGATCACCGACGCGGACGGCGTCATCCTTGATGTCAATACGGCGTT
>JAGRHM010000759.1 GCA_020445005.1 Candidatus Competibacteraceae bacterium
AATTCAGTTTACTGAGAGGCACCAGCCGCACCAGGCCAGCAATCGGGGTCCCCGACTTTTCACCCAACAACTGATTAAGTTCATTCGCCAACGCCTCGCTGTCAATGTTCCTGAGTCGGAACATGCCGATGGTCATGCCGTGCAGCCAGTTGACATCAAAGGTGTCGATGGTTTCCTGAACGCTATTTAGCTCCTGCGGCGTACCCGCCAGGATCAACAAATTGCGCATGGCGTCGACCTGCAGAATGCTGCCCTCCGGCAGAAAGGGTTTGACAATCGCTTGCATTTCGATGGCGCTGACATAACGCAGTGGGACGATGCGTACGCCATAACCAACCCGGTTTACCCCAAGACGCGGCGTTAGATTGCCCTTCTGCAACGCCACGGTAGCTGGGAGGATCCGGTACACCCCACCCTCGCGCACCAGCACGGCGTTATTCTCGCGCAGCAGGATTTCCAGAATGGGCAGCAATTGATCCGGGCTTAATGGCCGGCTGGTCTGTACGGTCACCGCGCCCTGTACCTGGGGATCGATGACATAATTCTCCTTAAGGGTGTCAAAGACCACCTTGACGACATCGCGAATGCTGACATCCTCAAAGTTGAGCGTCACTCCGTTGCCCGGCGCAGGCGCAGCGGCCTTTGCGCTATCCGCCGGTTGACTGGCTTCCCGCAGGTTAATGAAGTTGCCGCTGCCAGGAAAAATTACTCCTCGCGCACGGGAACGAGTCGCTGATGGGTCCAAAGTATCCGTGTTTGCTGGTTGCTGCAACCCAGGTTGCGCAACCAACCTAAGCGGGCCGCTCGATGGAGTCGCTGCGGGGGCCGCCGCTGTTGCGGAATCGACATCCGGTACGGGCGAAATGGCTTCGTCTGGAGTGACCGCGCAAGCGCTTAGCCATAATATCAGGGATATTCCAGTCGCAAACGACCTAGTGATGATTCTTCTAGTCAATGTGCTATGCTCTTCAATTAGATGTACTCTGGCAATATCCATTCCAGGGCAAACCTTAGTTCATCCGATCAGGATCGGGGTATTGGGGGGGTAACTGCAGGCGGATTTGCTTGTGGCAGAAGTATTCCGTCAGGGGTCATTTGCAGCGGAATCACTCCTCCAGGCCCCGCTTGCGGCATACCGGCTCCAGAAGGCGCTTCGGGTTGAGCCGCACTCGCCGGTGCAATAGGCTGAGGCGGCGCTGGCGGACGCACCAAGACCAATTCGCGCACTTCACCATTATTCTTGCGCAGCACTACCCGGTCCGCGCGGACCGATTGCAAGCGCCAGACTTCAAAGCCCTTAACCGTCTCCCCTTGGGCGACGCGCAGCACCTTGTCACCGGCGCTGGGCTTGACCGGAACCGGACGCTGACCCCGGCCCCGGCTCTGGACGGTAACCTCCGGTTCGACCGGACGCAATAACGCGGCGGCCGCGCCGGGAATCATCAACACGCCGACCAGTTCCAGTGGTTGTTCAGGCTCGACCGGCGCTTCGACCGGCGCCTCAACCACCGGCTCGTCTTCCTCCGGACGACGAGTATCGATAAAAACCGGACGCG
>JAGRHM010000760.1 GCA_020445005.1 Candidatus Competibacteraceae bacterium
GCCGTGGTCGGCGGGGTGGACAGCCTGTGTCTGACGACGCTCTATGGCTTTAATGCCCTGGGACTGGCTTCCACCCAGGTCTGCCGGCCTTGGGATCGTGAGCGCGATGGCTTGAGCATCGGCGAGGCGGCCGGTTTCGCCTTGCTGGAATGGGTTGAACCGGGCGATGGCTGCATCCATCTGCTCGGGTATGGGGAAAGCAGCGATGCGTATCACATGACTGCCGCGCATCCCGAAGGCGCCGGCGCGGCGCTGGCTATGGAACAGGCGCTAGCGCACGCCGGGTTGCAGCCGGAACAGGTGGACTATATCAATCTACACGGTACAGCGACTGTATTGAACGACGCCGCTGAAGACAAGGCGGTGCTACGGGTGTTTGGACCTGGCACGCCCTGTAGTTCCACCAAGGGCTGGACCGGGCATACTCTGGGGGCGGCGGGCATTGTTGAAGCGTTATTGGTCGGACTGTGTCTGGAACAGGGCTTCATTCCCGGCACGCTCAACACGCGCCAGCGCGATCCCAACCTGGGTGCAGGCGTGGTGTTGCACAATCAGGAAAAGACCTTGCGGATTGCCATGAGCAATTCCTTTGGTTTTGGCGGCACCAATTGCAGTCTGTTGTTCGGACGGGGAGAGGGATGAACATCCTGCATGTGGAAGCCATCGGTCTCATGGCGCCGGGCCTGGCGGGTTGGGAGAGCAGCCGGGCGGTGCTGGCGGGTGAACAGCCCTGGCAAGCTGCGCCGCTGCCGGCGGCGATCGCGACGCTGTTGCCGGCGAATGAGCGGCGCCGGACGACCGCGACGGTGAAACTGGCGTTGCAGGTCGCGCAGGAGGCGATGGATGGGGCGCAAGAGGGATGGCGAAGCCGGGGAGATTTTGCGCCCCCTACCGTTCTAGCTTCTTCAGGGGGGGATAGCGAGGTGCTGGACAAAATCTGCATGGCGCTGACCGAGCCGGACCGGGCGGTTTCGCCGACGCAGTTTCATCATTCCGTGCATAACACACCCGCCGGTTACTGGGCGATTGCAACCGGTTGCGTTTTACCTTCACTGAGTTTGTCCGCTTACGACGGCAGTTTTGCAGCTGGTTTGCGGGAAGCAGCGGCATGGGCCTGGACCGAAACGACTCGAGTTTTACTGATCGCCTATGATCTGCCGTTGCCGTTTCCGCTTTCAGAACGCCGGATGATCGTCGCGCCATTCGCGGTGGCGCTGTTGCTGAATCCAGCTCCGACCAGCGAGCGCCTGGCGGTGCTGCGTATTAAACCAGGTCGATCAGGCGCAGCGGATCAACTCGAAGATGTGGAATTGGAACGACTCCGCGCCGGTAATCCGGCGGCGCGGAGCCTGCCCTTACTGCGCGCGATCGCAGAACGAAGGACTGGGCTAGTCGCACTGGATGCGGGCGATAACGCGGTCTTGGGGATGGAGGTCACGCCATGAAACGCGCCCTGGTGACCGGCGGCGGCGGCGATATTGGTCAGGCGATTTGCCAGCGGCTTGGGCAGGACGGATTGCATGTGATTGTTCACGGTTACCAGCATCCCGAACAGGCGCTGAGCGTGGCGGATGCGATTCGGGCCAAGGGCGGTTCAGCGGAAACCGTGGAGTTTGATGTGACCGATGAGGCGCGGACCGGCGCCGCGCTGGCGAAATTGCTGGAAGCCGGGCCGATTCAGGTGCTGGTGAATAACGCGGGCGTTCATGCCGACGCGCCCATGGCTGGGATGTCTTCAGCACAGTGGCGGCTGCCTATCGAAGTTTGTCTGCACGGCTTTTTCAATGTGACCCAGCCGCTGCTGCTGCCGATGATCGGCGCTCGCTGGGGCCGCATTATCAACATTTCCTCCCTGACCGGCGTCACTGGCAACCGGGGGCAAACCAACTATGCCGCCGCCAAGGCCGGTTTGCATGGAGCGACTAAGGCCCTAGCGCTGGAGCTGGCCTCGCGTGGAGTCACAGTCAACGCTATTGCACCGGGGATTATCGCTGGATCGGTCGCCGATGCAGCGTTCGATGCGGCAATGATCAAAAACCTGGTGCCTATGCGCCGCGCGGGAACGCCGGAGGAAGTCGCGGCGTTGGTGGGATTTCTGGCTTCCGGCGAAGCGGGGTATCTGACCGGTCAGATTATCAATCTGAACGGCGGCATTGCCTGATGTCCCCATCCTCTGCCTCTCCCCTGCTTGCGGGTGAGAGGAACCCTTTGCTTATGCCTGTCGCCGTGGTGATTCCCGCCTACAACGAAGCGGCTACGGTTGCCGGCGTCGTTCGCCGCGCCCGGCAACAGGTCGCTACGGTGATCGTGGTCGA
>JAGRHM010000017.1 GCA_020445005.1 Candidatus Competibacteraceae bacterium
CGGCTGGGTCTGGGTGTACAACCTGATCTGGATGGTCGTGCAGGATGGGGTCAAACTGGTGGTGTACTGGGTGATTGGCCATCGTAGCCAGCATCGACAAGTGTTTGCTACCCATGCCGGGGCATTTCTCGAACACACCAATGCCTCAGCGCAACCCGCGTCGGGAGGGTAGTGCTTTCGTGATCATTCACCCCCTTGCCTGCTTGCGGGCGAGGGGGTGGGGAGCGGGATTTAGGAAGGGAGATGCCCGACCGCTAGATTATCGATCAGCCGCGCCCGACCGAGCCAGACGGCGGCGAAAATCCGTAAATCAACCGCCATATCTTCGGGAGTAGGGCGTTGCAGGGTTTCAGCGTGACGGATTTCAAAATAATCCGGGCGGAAGCCCACCGCCGTGAGTTGCGCCCTGGCATCCTCCTCCAAAGTCGCAACATCCCGTTCGCCCTGTCGCCAACGCTCCGCCGTGGTCTGCAAGGTGGCATACAGGGTCGGAGCAACCGCGCGTTGCTCAGCAGATAGGTAGCCATTGCGCGAACTCATCGCCAAGCCGTCCTCTTCCCGCACGGTGGGCACGCCCACAATCTGAATCGGTATGTTCAGGTCAGCGGTCATCCGGCGGATGACCATCAGTTGCTGCCAGTCCTTTTCGCCGAACACGGCGATGTCCGGTTGCACCATGTTGAAGAGCTTGGTGACAATCGTGGCGACGCCCCCGAAATGGATGGGGCGGCTGGCTCCGCATAGTACGGTGGTGAATCCTGGCACAATCACCTGAGTCGTGTCCTCCACAGGGCGCGGATAAACATCGGCCAGATCCGGAGCGAACAGCAAGTCCAGTCGAGCTTCCGCCAACTGACGGCTATCCTCGTCCAGCGTGCGCGGATAGCCCGAGTAATCCTCATTCGGCCCAAACTGCATCGGGTTGACAAAGATGCTGGCGACGGTGCACGGTGCACATTGCCGCGCCCGCTCCACCAAACGGATATGCCCGCGATGCAGATTGCCCATGGTGGGCGCGAAAGCGACTTCTTTGCCGGAGCGCCGCCAGGCGGCGACCTGGGTGCGCAGTTCAGTCAGGGTATGCACGGTCCGCATGAAAGGCGCTCCTCCGCGCTCAGGCAATACAGTGTTCGGGGCTGGGAAATTCGCCGCTTTTGACCGCGCGCACGTAGGTTTCCACCGCAGTTTGCACGTTGTCGCAACCGGTCAGAAAGTTCTTGGAAAACCGGGGGCGATGGCCTTGGGTAATACCCAGCATGTCGTAGCTGACCAGCACCTGGGCATCGCAATGTGGGCCGGCGCCGATGCCAATCAGTGGAATCGCCAGGGCCTCGGTCAACCGCGCCGCCAGTTCCGCCGGGATGCACTCCACCAACGCCACATCAGCTCCCGCATCCTGCAAGGCCAGCGCCTCGTCGATTATCTGTCGGGCAGCGGCTTCCTCGCGACCCTGCACCTTATAGCCGCCCAGTTTATGAATGGACTGCGGCAGCAAGCCCAGATGGGCGCAGACCGGGATACCGTTGCGACTGAGTTGCCGCACGGTGTCCGCCAGCCAGCCGCCGCCTTCCAGCTTGACCATCTGCGCGCCGCCTTCCTGCATCAGCCGGGCGGCGCTGTACACGGCCTGTTCGACCGTGGGGTAACTGGCGAAGGGCATATCGGCCATGACCAGGGCGGTCTGACAGCCTCGCGCGACCAGGCGGGTGTGATAGATCATGTCTTCCAGCGTCACCGGCACCGTAGTACGTTGGCCCTGGATGACCATACCCAGCGAATCGCCGACCAGAATAACTTCCACGCCTGCTGTCTCCAGCAACGCCGCGAAGCTGGCGTCGTAGGCAGTCAGGACCGCGAATTTTTCCCGGTCGCGCTTCATCTTCGCCAGGGTCGTGACCGTAATCGGCTTGCGAGTCGATGCTTCTTTGTACATGGCGCACTCTGCATGGAGCCGTCCTGCTCCAGCAGTAACAAATGGAGTCAGGATGGCGGGTTTAAGTAAGGTTCCATTGGAAGTGGATTTGGCGGCGTTATCGTAACCGGTTCGTTCGCAATGTCCAGACGCATGATACTTTGGAACGAACAATTTCCAAGTAGCGCCGTCAATTTTCCCTGTCCGGGAATCGTTAAATCCGGCGCAATATCATGCAAGGGATACAAAACAAAGGCGCGTTGATGCAAACGAGGGTGCGGGAGTGTGAGATAGGGGTCATCGCGGATGATGGAGCCATACAGTAACAGGTCCAGATCCAGGGTGCGCGGCCCCCAGCGTTCAGCGCGCACCCGCCCCTGGGCGTTTTCCATTGCCTGAAGGGCGGCCAGCAAAGCATCAGGGCTCAATGTGGTCTCCACGGCGGCGACGGCGTTGAGATAATCAGGCTGACCGGGTGGCCCACCGACCGGTGCGGTGCGGTACCAGGGTGAATGCGTCGTCAACCGACTAGCGGGGAGGGTGGCTAGCGCCTGGAGCGCGCGGCGAACCTGGTTCGCCGGGTCGCACCGATTGCTGCCGATGCCGATGTAGGCCAGTACAGGCGGCATGGGATCATCGCTCAGGGGAAAGTCAGACGTCGGGTCCGGGTGGGGGCGCCGACTGATCCTGCCGGGTCGACCGGGACTTGCGGCGGCGGCGCGGCTTACCCTTTTTCGCCTGGGCGCGAGTCACGGGCTGCGTGGCCTGGATCCGTTCCGCTTCGTTCATTCCCAGAAACCGGGTCCACCAGTCAGCCAGTTCCGCCGCTTGTTCGTCGGCATCAGCGCGCAGCATCAAAAAATCATAAGCGGCCCGGAAACGGGGCTGAGTCGCCAACCGCAGCGGCCGTTTGCCGGTTATTTGCGTCAAGCGCGGCTGCAACTCCCAGATTTCCCGCATCGGCAGGCTATAGCGGCGCGGTAGCACAACACGCTGGCTTTGCTCACGAATCACAACGTCAGCAGCTTCTTGCAGAGCAGCATATTCATCCACGCCATCCGCTTGCAAGCGGCGTGCTTGCTCGCGCAGGGGTTCCCAGAGCAACGCGGCGAACAGGAATGCTGGATTCACCGGTCTGTCTTCCGTCAAACGCTGATCGGTATTCGCCAGGGCGCGAACCAGCAGGGTTTTCGGATAATGCTGCTGCTGGCGGCTCAAACAACGTTCAGTGGCTGGGAAAAGCCAGCCGAACAACCGATAATGGCGCAGCAGTTCAAACGTCTGAATGGCGCAACCGCTCATAAATAGTTTGAGAATTTCATCGAACAGACGGGCGGGTGGAATCTGTTCCAGCAGGTGACCCAGACGGTGCAAGGGCGCCTCGGTAGCCGGATCGAGTCGCAGCCCCAGCTTGGCGACGAACCGCACCGCGCGCAGCATCCGCACCGGATCTTCGTGATAACGTTGCGCCGGATCGCCGATCAGCCGGATCAACCCGGCTTCCAGGTCCGCCATGCCGCCCACATAGTCCAGCACAGCGAAATTGGCGATGTCGTAGTACAGGGCGTTGATGGTGAAATCGCGTCGCCAGGCGTCTTCCTCGATATTACCATAAACGTTGTCGCTGAGAATGCGTCCGTCCGCAGCGCGCTCCACGCCCGAGCTTTCGCCCTCTTCACTGTGTGCGCGAAAGGTGGCGACTTCGACGATCTCCTGACCAAAGCGCACATGAGCCAGCCGGAAGCGGCGACCAATCAGTCGGCAGTTACGGAAGAGTTTATGAACTTGTTCGGGGCGGGCGTCGGTGGCGATGTCGAAATCCTTGGGTTCGCGTCCCAGCAGCAAGTCACGCACGCCACCACCGACCAGACAGGCGCGGTGTCCGGCATCGTGCAGCCGGTACAAGACCTTGACGGCGTTGGCGCTAATGCTGGCCCGCGAAATGTTGTGTTCGGGGCGGGGAATGAGGATCGGCAGTGAGATCGGGATTCGGGATTCCAAGGAATATTTGCAAGCTCTTGTCTGAAATCAAAGTATGCGTATAATACATTTTTCTTTCCAAGACGCCAGTCAGCAATCTTGCTCCCTTCGTCTAGTGGCCCAGGACACCGCCCTCTCACGGCGGGAACAGGGGTTCGAAACCCCTAGGGAGCGCCATTTCTTCTTATTTGATTCTCAAAAACTCGTCTTTCAGCCTATAGCGTACCACGTCGATGCGCTCGCTGCGTTGAGATATAAGCTACCGGTTATCACGGAAAGCTGAAATGGGAAAAGTGCCGGATTATTGAGAACCTGGATGAGCCTCCTCAATATGGGGCGGCTGCGCCGCAAAAATCGTAAGTTTCAGTTCGGCGTCATCAATCAGTTTATATTCCGGTTTTCTTCCTGATAGCTTCTCACTTTCCGTGATGATGATTGGCACGCCCTCACCGCGTTTATCCATGAGAAAATCACGTTCACCGGTATAGTCTGGGAGTAAAATAGGACAACGTGCTAGCAAGCTTGTAAGAAGTTCATTACGAGCAGACTGGCGAAGTGAAAGTGCATCAATTGTCATCGTATTGGGAATAGATCCCGGAGAGTAGAGCTCCAATCGATCGGAAAACAGATGCAATCGAACTTTTGAGCCATAAATGGAATAGTCTCTGTGAGCTACTGCATTAACTAGTGCTTCAAATACTGCCTGCATGGCGTACTGTGGAATATCGCGCCGCGCCGGCTTTTTTATCGCGTAAACCCGCATATTTTTTTTGACAAAATCGTAGGCATCCGCAATTTGGATATCCAGAGGTCCAACAATATCTCTTGCGTCAAGCTGATAAGCAGCATTACGCTCTGTACCTCGATAGGCGACTGCCTGAATAAATGCATTCGAGATAATTTCCTGTGGTTGATGAGTCGCCATCAAAACACCGCTTACACTAGGACAGACATTCCCATCTTCATCATGAGTTAGGAGTTTAATTTTTAACAAAAACTCCTCGTCATCTTTGGGTGATAGCGGCGTCTTAAATTTCTCCCACAGAGCTTTATCCAGGCTATCCCGATGTGCGACATTCACCGATTGTTCATCATAACGTATGATTCTGGCCTGGCTGCGCTGTTGTGCTAACCGGAATAATACCTCAGGAGACATCTCCCGTTTTGAACTGCCGATTCTATGGAAATAACCACCCGGACTTTTATGAACGTAAAGACTCCTCGGCACATCGATGCGAATGATAAACCGCTCTCCCCCATCATCTATCATAACGGGCACTATTCGAATCCGGCAGAAAAGCTGAGGAGTGATGAGATCGTTGCATATCCCTCTTACCCAGGTTTCTACAACATACAATTTGTCCTCAGGGATGCCGACAACCGTTCTCGACTTGTCATCAATTCCTAGTACAAAAACTCCATTGGCCGTATTCGCCATCGCAGCCAACTCATCGGCCATGCTGTTTCGATGCGGGTCATTAACTTGATTCCCTTTGTATCGCAGGTCCTTCAGTTCAAGAGAGGAATCCTCACCCAGCCGGATTTGCTTCAACAGTTCGTCTGTGGTTTCAAACATGCCTAAACTTCCAACGTTATTCGCTTGTAGCGTTTGTCAAAGGCTTGTCGTCCGCCCTCCATGATGGTGCAGATCGATTCCCGGATGCTTGATTCCTCAAGGCCGCCTTGTTGGTCAATTTGTACCTGACCGTTTTCATATTTCAGGACATGGACCAGTTCAGAATCTCCGTTTACGACGATGTTGGGATTGTGGGTCACGATGATCAGCTGACGCCTATTTTTATTCTCGTGAATCTGCTTGACAATGAGATCATAGATCAATGCGTTATCCAGATCGTCTTCTGGTTGATCGACAATCAATGGCTCGTTACCATGGCTCAGCAAGAAGGCAAGAATCGCTGCTGCTTTTTGCCCAGCAGATCCTTTCTCCAGATCCTCAAATTTGCCTGAGGACGGGTTTTTGGAATACTTGACCCGTAACATATCCTCCGGCCACCACACTTCGAGTTGATCGAAAATAGCCGGTTGTGTTTCAAGTAACCTCTTCAAGCGATTATCAAATGCACCATGATTGCCGGAAACCCGCCCTCTAGCGATATCAAGTGTTCTGGCTTTGACCTCCGAAATGAGCTGCGGCAAGTCAGCTTCAGGTGTTTTAGCATCTTCCCATTTGCTAAACGCCCAGAGCAGGCCCTGCTTGTTCTCCCGGTCACATACCGAACTTACAAACTTTCCATCCTCAAGGTTGAGCAAGGAACGATAATCGTCTTCTAAGGTGCTCACGTCGCCATACTTCACTAATTCCATGCGCACAAACGAGCTCGCTCCAATGACCTTTTTAAGAAACCCTCTTCTTTTTTCGAGCAGCTCCGCACGTAATTCCTCAAGCTTCGCCAGGGATGCCTCGATCTGTTTATCCGTCGACTCAGTTTCCTTCCGCACGGAATCCAGTTTTTTTAATTGCTGTTGCAATTGATTACGCTGTTGAACCCATTCACCGTAAAGGGAAATACTTAATTGACTCTTCTTTTCCTCATACTCTTTGACCAACCCATCATAAGCGGCGATGCTTGTCTGTACTGCCTGGCGCCATGTGCTTGAGGAAATGTTTTTTTCCCTTTGGGCCTTTAGCGCATCAACGCTATCAGCGAGCTTGCCAAGTGTTTCACTGACCTTCTTTAGCTCTTGCACTGTTTGTTCGTGAATCGCCCTGATCTCGGTGGTGGTGTCATCCTGCTCGTCAAATAAATATGCGGGAAAATCGGACAGTTCGGCGTTGGATGCCAGCTCCCTTATGCCAGACGAAAGGTCATCAAAAATCTGGTCATCGGGAAGGCCATTCTTTTGTTGGCTACGCTTCTGATACTGTTTGAGTATCTCACCATGACCTTTTTCTTCGTATTGCTTTAGGTCGTTCTCAACGTCTCCCAGCTTTGCACGAATTTGCTGCTCGCTCGCTAGTTGCCGTAATAGCTCGCGTCGAAGCTCCCTTAATTGAAGGAATTGGCTTTTGGCGCTTTCCCAGCGCGACTTCCATTCCGCTCGATCCACCTCGGGTGAACGGTCAACGATCTCTAATAGTCCTCGTGGATTTGATGCAAGCTCGTTGATCTGCTTTTGGCTGAAAATGCTTATCGGAAACCGCTCTTTAAGGTCACCGGTCTCGATTTCTTGCCAAACACTGTTGACCTCCTCTTCCAGCACCGTGCCTTGTCCGTCAAATCTCCAGCGCAGTTGATAATTCTTGCCACGCCGGTGAAGCTCCAGCAGAATTTCCGTGTCATTCAGCATGACGCCTTTGTTCTGCGACAGCTTCATGAACTTATCCAGTTCATCCTTTACCCTGGGCGCTTCAGTGGCCAGATTCTGATCTCGGCGAGAAACGATACGGATGGATTCGAGAAGGGTGGATTTTCCGGTTCCTCGTCCACCGATGACTGAATTGAAATGCGAGTGCAACTGGGTGACGAATGGTTGGCCACTGATGCGGCCGCAGTGGCGCATGGCCTTGATAGTCAGCTTCGACAGGAAGATATCTGGCAGGTGATTAGGGTTCTCGGATTGGTTTTTTACGCAAAACTCATGATCCAGTAATGCCAGTCGTAGACCCTCAATAGAAGGTCGACTCATCTTGAGCCAACTGAAATATCTCCCGATGTCGTCTGGTTTATGGGCGTCGGAACCAGCCACCTTGGCAAGACGGTCAACCGCCTTTTTCAAGGTTGGTTCCGCATTGTCGAATTTGTGAAGATCGCAAAATTCTGCAGCAGATACCGCTTTCAGGCTTTTTTCGAGCTCGAGCGACAATGAGGCAATACCCTCTAGCAACCCCTGTTTACCATCGATATGGGCCGATATGGCAATTCCGCCTGCTTCGATGTTGATGATCTTTTTCACGGTATCGACAAAGCCGGTTGTCGTGGATTTATTCGGATCACCGTACTCGGATATGATTCCGCATGCCCCTAGAACCCCGGTCACCTTCTGGCTATCGTAACTCGGGTCAAAAACCGCAAGCAAATGAACGCGGCTACTGCTGTTGGCAACCGTGATTTCAACCCCCGGGAAAATGATCAGTTCTCTGTACCAGCCGGGCTTCGTGTCGCGATCTCGGAGTTCCTTGTTCTTGGCCTTCAAACCATCAATCCAGCCGCCTGAGTTGTGATCGGTTACCACCACGCAGTCGAGACCGGATTCCATGGCTTTCTGGAGCCATTCCTCCGGTTGGATACTCTTGAAGGATTCATCGCCCTGGCCGTAATCATTTGACTCGGGAGTATGTGTGTGGAAATCAAACTTCCACCATTTACTTCCCAGTGTTGTTTTTGTCAGATCGAATATGCGCATCGCCGCCTTCACCGCATTTTGATAAACTCGCAACTCTCGAAAATATCGGAAAAATTTCTTTTTTTATCAAATATTCATTAGTGCAGAAGTCGGCTTACAGGCGATTTTAGGGCTATCGCCTGCCTGCCGATTCCTGCGATCAACAAGGTGGCTTTTGTACGACCTCTAAGAGCTTATGTCCTTAATCCCCGGCGGAAACTGTTTTGGCGCGACGATGCGCCAGCGTTTGTCACGACCGGTTTCGCCCGCCAGCAGCGTCACCTGACTCTTCGCCACACCGAACAAATCCGCCAGAAACGCCCGCAGATGCGCATTGGCTTGACCATCGACAGGCGGGGCGGTAATGCGGACGCGAAACCGGTCCTCGCACAAACCCAGCCACTCATCGCGACGGGCGCGCGGTTGCGCCCGCACACGCAGAATCAGATCTACACCCTCCCAGACATAACCTGCCCCAGCCATGACGTCAGCGGGTCATTCCCCACAAGCTGACGAAATCCTGCAGCAGCAAGCTGATGAAGATCAACGCGATGACGACCAGCATCGGCGACAGATCCACGCCGGAAATCGGTGGCAGCAACCGTCGGGCCGGGCGCAGCACCGGGGCGGTTAACTGAGCTAGCACCCGCGCCGCCGGATGGTAGGGGTCGGGATTGAACCAGCTCAACACCGCCTGAATGATGACGCCCCACAGATAAATGTTGATCAGCAGTTTGATCAGTTCCAACACCGCCACCACCAGCAAACCGCCAAACCCGATGGGTTGCATGGACAAGGCATTGAGCAACACAACCTCGACAAGCTGTAGCAGGAACGCCAACACTATCGCCGCCAGATCCAACCCCCGGTAGCCCGGCACAATGCGGCGCAGCGGCAACAAGGGGGGGTTAGTGATGCGCACCAGAAATTGCACCAGAGGGTTATAGAAATCAGCGCGCACACATTGCAGTAAAAAACGCAGCATCACCGCCAGGATGTAGAAACCGAATAAGGTCTGAATGAGAAAAGCGACAGCAGTCACGGCTGTCCTCCTAACAGGTTGCCCAATTCCTGGGAGCGATGGTGGGCGGCGTCCAAAGCCTTGTTGACCAACTCATCCAATTGCTCAGTCAGTAGCGTTGGCGTTTCCATAATCGCCAGCGACGCGGCCAGCGACCGGGCGATCAGTTGGTCGAGTTGTTCATCCTGAAATACGCTGATTGCCCGCTCGGTGGTGCCGCCGGGCGAAGTAACCCGTTCGCGTAGAATGGCGGCGTTTTCGGGGCTTTCCAACGCCATCTTGGCGGCGCCAAACGCCGTTTGCACCGTCAGCAGGCGCGCGGTTTCCGGCGCCAACCCGAGGCGGACCCCGGTTTTTTCCAGGGCTTCCATGAGCAGGAAGAAATAAGCAGGACCGCTGCCGGACAGGGCGGTGACCGCATCCAGCATCCGCTCGCTATCCACCCAGACTGTCAATCCCACCGAGCGCATGATCGATTCAGCGATTTGCCGCTGATCGTCATTCACCCAGGCGTTGGCGAACAAGGCCGTCGCGCCGCTGCCGACCAGCGCCGGCGTGTTCGGCATCGTGCGGACGATAGCGGCGTCATAGCCCAGCCAGCGTCGCAAATCCGGTTCGCGCACGCCGGCGGCGATGGAAATCACCAAAGGTTGGCGCTTTTGCACACTCTCGGCCAGCTCCTCGACCACCAGACGCAGAATCTGCGGTTTGACCGCCAGGATGATAATCTGACCTTTGGCCGCGATCTCGCAATTATCAGCGCCGGTGTGTACGCCGAAACGCCCGCGCAGCAGTTCGCGTTGGCCAGCGTCTGGCTCGGCGACCCAGATATGATCGGCATCACCGCTGTTAACCAGCAGACCGCCAATCAGGCAGCGCGCCATATTGCCGCCGCCGATGAATGCTATGGGGATGTCTTTCATCACCACCTCTGTACTGAAGAATCCTGAATCGTTGTGAACATGGATTGGGTCAGCAGGCGCCGCCTGACCCAACAAAATTAAGTCCGGGTTTATCGCCAGCGGCTTGGCCCGGCTTGCAAGTCGGTTTTCGGTTACTTCAGAGTTTGCCGCTCAACAGTTGGATGACCTGTTCGCTGATATGAGCAAACCGACTATCACTCTGATAGGCGATATACACCTGTTGCTTGCGTGCCGTATCGAACTGCTGGTAAAGCGCGTAGGTTCCCGGCAAGCTTTCGCGTAGCGCCTGCTCAAACGCCGCTTGATCAAGGCCGGACGCCAGGCGATCTGCCGTTGTCTCGCCCTTGTTGTTTGCAGCCGTCGCCTCCGGACGGGACGGCGCAGCCTGATCAATAATCAACATGGCCGCCTGGCGTTTTGCTTCCTCTTCGATCTCACGCAGGTAACTATCATCCGCGCCGAGCAGGAGAGGAGCAACCAGCAACAGCACAGGAGTCCACCGGCGAGGAGTGTACCTATCTTGAAGAAGAGTCAGTAACAACATGATGGTTTCTCGAGATAGGCAATGGCTGCGGATCGTGACCCGGCTGAGCTGGAAAATGGCCTTTTAGCATAACGGAAAGCGACGCTTCATGCGCGGGGGCCGAACAGCGCCGTGCCAATGCGCACCAGGGTCGCGCCCTCGGCGATGGCCGCTTCCAGATCGTCGGACATGCCAATGGATAGCGTATCCAAAGCCAGTCCCTCAGCATTCAAACGATCGTGCAGTTCCCGCAACCGGGCGAACGGTTGGCACTGGCGATCAAAATCGCTGGCGGGGGCGGGAATCGCCATCAAACCGCGCAGACGCAATCGGGGCAACGCGGCAACCGTCCGAGCGACTGCAGCGACCTCGCTTTCATCAAAGCCGTGCTTGCTTGGTTCCTGATCGATATTGACCTCCAGACAGACGTTCAGCGGCGGCAATCCTTCCGGTCGTTGCGCACTCAGGCGCTCGGCAGTTTTCAAGCGGTCGACGCTGTGCGCCCAGGCAAAATGTTCAGCGATGCCCCGGGTTTTGTTAGCCTGGATGGGTCCGATAAAATGCCACTCCACATCCAGCGTTTGCAACTCGGCCATTTTATCCAGGGCTTCCTGAAGGTAGTTTTCCCCAAAGCAATGTTGACCGGCGGCGGCCAGGGCGGCAATAGCGTCAGCCGGATGGGTCTTGCTGGCGGCCAGCAAGCGCACCGAATTTACCGGGCGCTGGAAGCGGCGCTCGGCGTCATGAATCCGGGCGAGTACGGCTTGCAAGCGTGCGGCAAAATCAATGCTCATGGTCAATGCCCTCGGTTAATGATGCGCAACGATCATGGTTTTGCGCGATATACTATTGCAAATCCAGCTTAGCAGAATGGCCTGCTGAGAAACTTCTTGACTCTTTCTTTGCCAGGGCAACCGCCATGACTCTCGACGAACTGTTGACGTTTTCCGTACAGAATAATGCTTCGGACCTGCATCTGTCGGCCGGTTTGCCGCCGATGATCCGGGTGGATGGCGATGTGCGCCGCATCAATGTCCCCCCCCTCGATCACAAGCAGGTGCATGGATTGATCTATGACATCATGAACGATAAGCAGCGCAAGGACTATGACGAATTCCTGGAATGCGACTTTTCGTTTGAAATTCCCAAATTGGCCCGGTTCCGCGTCAACGCCTTTAATCAGGACCGGGGCGCGGCGGGTGTATTCCGCACCATTCCCACGATCATTAAAAGTCTGGAAGAGTTGGCTTGTCCGCCGGTGTTCCGTGATCTCATCGCCGTGCCGCGCGGCCTGATTCTGGTGACCGGGCCGACCGGCTCGGGCAAGTCTACAACCTTGGCGGCCATGATTGATCACATCAACAAAAATGAATACGGCCACATTCTGACCATTGAGGACCCGATTGAATTTGTCCATCAAAGTCAGCGATGCCTGGTCAACCAGCGCGAAGTGCATCGCGATACGCTGGGTTTTAATGAAGCGCTGCGCTCGGCGCTGCGTGAAGACCCGGACATTATCCTGGTCGGCGAAATGCGCGACCGGGAAACCATCAGTCTGGCGTTGACCGCCTCCGAGACCGGACACCTGGTGTTTGGCACCTTGCACACCAGTTCCGCGCCCAAGACCATTGATCGTATTATCGATGTGTTCCCGGCGGGTGAAAAGCCGATGGTGCGTTCGATGTTGTCGGAATCACTGCGGGCGGTGATTTCCCAGGCGCTGCTCAAGAAGAAAGGCGGCGGACGGATGGCGGTGCATGAAATCATGGTCGGCGTTCCCGCCATCCGCAACTTGATTCGTGAAGATAAGGTGGCGCAAATGTACTCGTCGATTCAGACCGGCGCTGCGTTTGGCATGCAAACCCTCGATCAAGCATTGCTGGAGGTGGTTAAGAAGGGCATGGTGACCCGCGAAGAAGCGGTTACCTATGCCCAGAACAAGGCGTCATTTAAACAACAGATGTGATCACTCCAGGGGAGATAGGGATTAATAATGCGACTCGCTATCTCCCTATCTCGCCACGTCCCCTCCGTACTCATACACCGCGCGCCCTTCCAGCAAGGTATGGGTGACCCGGCCGCACAGTTCCCAGCCCAGGAACGGCGTATTCTGACCTCGACTATGGAGAAGATCCGGCTCTACTAACCAGTCGATTTCGGGATCAAACACACAGACATCGGCCAGCGCGCCCACGCCAAGATGGCCACTGTCCAGCCCCAGAATCCGCGCCGGTCCCCAAGTTAACCGTTCAATCAATGTCGGCAGGGATAACACCCCATCCCGGACCAGCCGCAGACTCAACCCCAGAAAAGTATCCAGTCCGGAAATGCCGGGTTCGGTGTCCCCGAATGGCGCCTGTTTCGCGTCCGGTTCGTGCGGCTGATGGTCCGAGCAGAGCGCGGTCAGGACGCCGCTCGTCAAACCCGCCCGCAGCGCCGTCTGGTCGCGCAGCCCGCGCAGCGGCGGACGAACATGGCAACGGCTGTCGAAGCGCGTCAGATCCATCTCGGTCAGATGCAAATGATGAATCGCGACATCGGCGGTGACTGACAAGCCTTCTGTTTGGGCGCGGGCGATCAGTTCAACCGACCGACGGCTGGACAGCCGGCCAAAGTGCGCCCGAACGCCCAAGTCGCGAATTAACTCCAGATCACGGGCAATCATTCCCGTTTCCGCCGCGACCGGGATGCCTGGCAAACCCATGCGGGTTGCGACCGGCCCCTCATGCGCCAGACCGCTCCCCAACTCAACGTCGAGCGGGGTCAGAAATACGGTCAGGTCGAACGTCGCCGCGTACTCCAGCGCCCGGCGCAACACCCGGCTATTGGCGACGGGGCATCCACCATCGCTGACGCCAACGCAGCCCGCTTCCTGTAACGCGGCCATCTCCGCCAGACGTTCGCCGCGCAAGCGATGGGTCAAAGCCCCCAGCGCCAGCACCCGGGCCTGACCGGCGAATTTGGCGCGACGGCGAATCCATTCCACCACGGCTGGTTCATCAATGACCGGATCGGTATCCGGTGAACACACCAGCGTAGTGACGCCGCCCGCCG
>JAGRHM010000761.1 GCA_020445005.1 Candidatus Competibacteraceae bacterium
TTGAACAGCGCCCAGGATTTCCGGTCGGCGTCTTCCCGGTAACGCTCGTCGCCAAAGACGGTGAAAGCATGGGGCGCGCCGCTGTAGACGGCGATTTCGTAAGGAACATTTGCAGCTTCCAGTTCTTTGGCGAGGGTGGCTACGTCGTCCATGGTAATGGCAGTGTCAGCACCGCCATGCATGATCAGAATAGGGCTGCGGGTTTTGGCGTAGTTTTGGCCTTCTGGAGTTTGCAAGCCACCGTGAAAGCTAGCGAAACCTTTGAGATTCGCGCCGGAACGGGCCAGTTCCAGTACTGCTGCGCCGCCGAAGCAGTAGCCCATAGCGACCGCGTTGTCGGGATTAGCGCCGTTGGCTTTGGCGGTTTCCAGCGCGCCCAACATCAGAGCGTGCATTTTTTCGCGATCTTTGTACAACTCGCCGGTATGCTGGCGCTTGTCGGCCATGTCGGTCGGGCGCACGCCTTTGCCAAACAGGTCGGCGGCAAAGACCGCGTAGCCTTTTTCAGCCAGCATGTTGGCGCGTTTGACTTCATAATCGGTCAGGCCATCCCAGTCGTGAATCATCAGGATGAGCGGTGCATCTTTGCTAGGGCTGATGTAATAGCCTTCGTAGGGTTGGCCATTGACCTCATAGGTCACGGTTTTTCCAGTGGCGCCCACGGCTATAAAGGGCATCAGGCTCAGGATCATCGTAGCAATCCAGTTTCGCATGGTTTGAGTGCTCTGTTGGGGGTAAGGACGCTCCGGCGGACTGCCGGCTTTCGTTCAAGACCGTTTCCAATTCGGGGAGGTTCCATTGGCCGACAATGCCTTCGCGGCGATTAACACCAGCGGGGCAGGTGGGTAGAGGTAAGAGCGGGCTAATGATGATTTGCCTCCCTAACGATTCGGCGGTGCGGTCGGTCAACTGTTCCCGCTGCGCCTAGCGCCGGAACTGAACGACGCTATCGACCTCATCATCTGGTTCAATGCTGAAGCCATGACAATTTCTTACGACGCTAAAATCTATGTCGCCGGTCATCGCGGCCTGGTCGGTTCCGCGCTGGTGCGCGCTCTGCGCGCGCAGGGTTATCACAACCTGGTGTTGCGCACCCACGCTGAACTCGATCTACTCGATCAGGTTGCCACCACCCGCTTCTTCGCCGAGGAACGCCCCAAGGTGGTGTTCCTCGCGGCGGCTAAAGTCGGCGGCATCTACGCCAACAACGTCTATCGCGCCCAGTTCATTTATGAAAACCTGATGGTGCAAGTTAACGTCTTTGAGCAGGCGTATCGCAACGGCGTCCAGCGACTGATCTTTCTCGGCAGCTCGTGTATTTATCCGCAGTTGGCCCCCCAGCCGATCCAGGAAAACGCCTTGCTTACCGGACCGTTGGAGCCAACCAATTCACCCTATGCAGTGGCCAAAATCGCCGGGGTGGAAATGTGCGATGCCTATAACCGGCAATACGGTACGTCGTTCGTTCCGGTCATGCCGACGAATCTCTACGGAACCAGCGACAATTTCGACCTGCAAAATTCTCATGTCTTGCCGGCGCTGATCCGCAAGTTTCACCTGGCAAAACTTGCCCAGGCCAGCGACTGGGCTGGCATCGCCCGCGACGCCGCCCGGTTCGGCCCTATCCCCGAGGACATTCAGCAGGCCTTGGGCATCCCTCCGCACGCGCCGACTCCACCGCGCGTCCTGCTCTGGGGTAGCGGCGCACCCCGGCGGGAGTTCATGCATGTCGATGACATGGCTGTCGCTTGCATTCACGTTGGCCTGCACACTGATTCAACCGCCCTAGTGAATATCGGTATCGGCGCGGACGTGACCATCCGCGAATTGGCCGAACAGATTGCGCAGGTGGTTGGCTATACCGGCGAGATTGCGTTCGATCTGACGAAACCCGATGGCGCGCCCCAAAAGTTGTTCGATGTCTCTCGCCTGGCCGACTTGGGCTGGCGCGCGCGGATCGACCTGCCCACCGGCCTCAAAACCACCTATGCCTGGTATGTCGCGGAAAGCGCAGCGGCAAGTTGAGGAACGGATTTATCCCGGCAACTGGCTCTGTAGTTTTGGAAGGACCGTTTTCCGGGCGCGAGGTGGAATTATTGAGCGAGAATGGTGAGCGACGGGCGCGAGTCCTGCTGGAACTGTTCGGGCGAGCACACGCGATTGATCTGCCTGTAGATCTGTTGGTTCCGGTGTGAGGGCCTGAGTTTAGCTTATCTTACCGGGCCATTATGATTCTTTAAGCCAGGGGATCTTACCATCTATCAGTTCCGCCTGCGCCGTTGGGACCGATGATGGCGTAGATCAGGCGTTCTGGGGTCTGGAAGCTGACGCCCGTCAGGGCCATGACGCCGCCGAAGCTTTGCTCGAGGGCGTCTACGATTAGTAGAGACGGAAATGGTTTAGTCATTAACTATGGATATCTTGAAATATTCTTTTTTAAATTCTTCAAAGCTTTTTATTTTTTCATAAAAATTAAAAGCAGTAACGCCGCTATAGTTTGAGTTTCTGGGCTCTCTTCGATCCAGGGAAATATCTAAGTCAGCGTGATCCTGATTGCCTTTCAATCTTATCAGTAAGTTAAGAATTGCTCCGGTTTTTTTGTAAATAGAATAAGAACTTTCCAGAATATCTCTTTGGCTAACAGAAATGTTTGTTTTAAAATTTTTGTTAATTTCAGAGCGTTCTTCTTTATAGAGTTGATCGTTGATATTGATATTTTGAATTTTCCAATAGGTTGTTTTTACATCATCTGCATGTTCAATCTTGGCAACTGTTTGTTGAGAAGCGGATGGGGGCTGATCTATTGAAGATTTTGGCTTGTCAATGGTATTTTCTTTGACTTGTTGTTCTTCATTCATGGTTTGTGCTTCGCGCAAAATATTCAGCAGGTTATTTGCTAGACGTAAATTTTCTTCAAGGTCATTTTTTTCCTTTACGATAGCCTCTATTCTTATGCGTATATTTTCCACATCGGCGCGAATTTCTATAATTTGAATCTTATATTTTTCCGAGTCTGCCAATTTAGCCAGTTTTTGCTCCTGCTCTTCCAATTGCATTTGCACATTATAGGCTTTTTCCTGACGCGCTTTTGCTTTCGCCAGTCGCTTTTCCAGATCAGCTACGCGATTCTGCAGTTCCTGCAAATTGGTTTGAGCGTATCCATTTTGAGTTGAATGGATTAACGATATACTCACTAAGAAAATGAAAAAAAAGAAAAGCGGAAACCGAACGGTTACGCGAACAATTGGATGTTTCATAGGCAATATTCACTCTCCTGGTAAGCTTTATAGGCTCGTTCGTTGATCGCTTTGCATCGGGTTCTTCGAGGCATGGGTGGCGTCGGCCACCCGAATCCTCGAAGAACCTTCTATGCTACTGACCCCCTCCTCCCTCAGAGGGGCCTCTTTGCACAATCCGGTGTTGATACTTGCCCAGCACGATGCTTCCGACGCGATCGGCCGGGTTGCTCTGCGGCTCGACTTGGTACGCCACCGACCCACGCCCCTTGCCATCCCACCCTTTGGTAATCGTGATCCAGAGTACGTCACTTTGCGCCGTCCAGGCGCAGCCTGCGCGCGTGCTCACCGTCATTGCGCCGTTGCCACCCTGCGGGTAAAAGAGACTGCCCGAGGGGGGCGAGAATCTGTATTTGCATTTGGACGCGGGCGGTGGCGCAGTATCCCCCAAGTCCAGTAATCCTTCATTTTCTGGACCGTGTACTCGTACTGAGCCTGGATAACCTACGTAGAAGCCGGACTCGCCATCTCCAAACTGGCCAGAAAATTGCATCCACAGGCCCAGACGGTGCCGTGACTGTCCACCGCCACGGTGTGGAAAGCACCGGCGGCGACGGCGACGATGTTACTGAGGCCAGTGACTTGTACCGGGGTCAGTTGGTCGATAGTCGTGCGATATCCGAACCCCAACTGGGCATCTTCATTGCGTCCCCAGGCCCAGACGGTGCCGTGACTGTCCACCGCCATGGTGTGGAAAGCACCGGCAGCGACGATTGGAGGACTGGCGGCTTGCGCTGGGCGGTTGAAGAGCAGGAGCGCTACGCACAGCAGATAAAAAACGTACTTGATACAGCACAGAGAACGGGACATCGACAGACCTCCTATAACTTTCAATAATATGAGCTTCAGTAGGGTTCTCTGCCCGCTACTCCAACAATTTATCGAGTTTGTTGACGGCGTTTCGAATATCCTGAATTTTCTTTAAGGTATCCTCATCCTCGTTTCGAGTGGCGGATGATCGAGCCGCCTGTGTTCGGCGTTCTTGTTGACGTTGCCTTGCTGCCTCAGCCTGGCGTTGAGTTTCTTCCTGTTGGCGTTTCCTTGCCGCTTCAGCTTGACGTTGAGCTTCTTCCTGTTGACGGCGTTTCTCAGCTTGGTGTTGCGCCTCTTCCTGCTGGCGTTTCCTGGCGGCTTCGGCCTGGTGTTGGGCTTCTTCCTGCTGGCGGCGCTGTTCGGCCTGACGCTGGGCTTCCTGGCGGCGCTGTTCGGCTTGGCGTTGAGCCTCTTCTTCCTGCTGGCGGCGCTGTTCAACCTGACGTTGCTGCTCCGCGATGCGCGCTTTCACTTGTTCACGTAGCGATAAAAGCTCCACATGATCAGGCACCGCCATAAGGCCATGCTCGATATGCGCCAGACTGACCTGTAACGCATTCTCCTGAAAAGCACGTTGTGCATTGAGAAGCAGTTGTTGTGCTTGCAGATTGAGCTGACGTTGTTCCCATTCAGGTTGCTTGAGGTTCTGTTCCGTCAATTGCTCCCTCGGTTTTTCGACAGCGTGTTGTGTAGGTACAGCGGAATGCTCACTTGGATGCTCAGGGAGAGGAACCACTTGTTGCAACGGATAAAAGTAGTACCCTGCTGTTATCGTCAAAGTTGCAATGCTGATAATGCCGATTCCTGTTAAGAAAGAACGTCTTTTAGGGGATGAAGGCTGTTGACTCAATTGTTCTTGATTCCGCCATTCAGCAGATGGAAGACCAGAGGAGATCAATTGGTAAGCATTGGGACATTCCTGCCCTTTTAGGGCCTCCTGCTGGGAGGGCAAACTTTGGCTATCGATAGTGTGATGGGTCTGATCAGCGCCAAGACTAGCGGCAGTTAAAATAAGGGGTTGATTGGTGCTTATTGAGTCAAGGTCTTGCAGGAGCGCATCAGCGCTTTGATAACGCTCCGCAACCGTTTTTGCCAGGAGTTTATTGAGAATCGGCTGCAGGTGACGGTATTGCGACGGTAATTCGGGAATAGGGTCATGCAGGTGTCTGAACAGGATAGCGAGTGGGCTATCCGCAGGATAAGGGAGCGTTCCGACCAGCATTTCATACAGCACCACCCCTAATCCATAGAGATCTGCTTGTGTGGTTGCACCTTCTCCCTTGGCCTGTTCAGGACTCATATAACCCGGACTGCCTACGATGAAGCCGGTTGCGGTATAAACGGTTCGGGTTTCCGCGCTCCGGGCGACGCCAAAATCCGTTAAGACGGGATCGCCATTATGACGAAACATGATATTGGAAGATTTGATGTCGCGGTGAATGACGTCTTTCTGATGGGCAAAGCTTAATGCCCCGGCAATTGCCTTGACGATAGGTAAAACGGATTCGATCGATAAACCCTCTCTGATGCGGTTTTTCAGCGTGCCGCCCGATAGGTATTCGATAGAGAGGAATAAGTGATTATCTTGAGAGAGGCCAATATCGTAGATGGTAATAATATGAGGATGTGACAGTTGAGCAAGGATCCGGCCTTCCCGCTGGAAACGCTCGACAAATTCGCGATCTCGGCTCAGTTCCGGGGATAATGATTTGATTGCTACGCGACGCCC
>JAGRHM010000762.1 GCA_020445005.1 Candidatus Competibacteraceae bacterium
GGGCCTTCGACTCGCGCCAGAAACCGACCATTTGGACTGAGAAAACTGATGGTGATGCCTTGTTCAGCACAAAAGCCCATCAATGGCGGCGAGACCAGGACACGCCCAAAACAAACCAAGCTTTCCAGCATGTGTACCGGCAATCGGGCGCGTTCCTGGTTATCAACCTGCATGACGATATTAGCGCCATCCTTGTGAAGCCAGGCGCCTTCGGTCGTCACGTAAAGAGTATTCAATTGTCGACGCACGGCTTTACTCCTTGAGTTGGCGTTCAAGCCATTCGATCACGGTTCTTCGTTTGCCCATGCTGCGCGGTTGACAGAGTTCGTTCAGCGAACAGGCATCACAACGCTTGGGTTCATAATCGGCGGCTGGCGTTTGGCCTTCCTCAACCATCCGGCGGATGTGCTGAACCGTTTCGATGGTCAAAGTCCGTAAATCCCTATCGAAAGCCACGATTCGACGCCGGCGGGTTTTGCCATAAAAAAGCGCGCCCTCCGAAATCCGGGTATCCAGCATCTCCTCCAAACAAAGCGCCTGGGCGCACAACTGGACTTCATCAGCACGGTGCTGTTTGGGTTTTCCGCGTTTGTATTCAACCGGATAAGGATGAAGCCCATCAGGTGCTTCACGGAATTCCACGACATCGGCTATGCCAGTCATCCCAAGCGCCCGGTTGATCAATGGCATGGCGGTTGCCGTGCGGACGCCGTGGCGCATTTCTGTCCCCGGTTCATCGGCGCGATCATGGATTAACCGGCCTTCAGCGGTATAACGATTCTCGGCCCACAGGCGCTCGACATGGATCAACGCACATTGGCGCGGACAGTAGAGATAGTGCTGGAGGGCGGATAGCGGGATCAGTTCATCGTCTTCCATGATCAACCTTCCCGGCCTACAATTTTTCCTCGATCATGATGCCCTCCGGCAGGTTTTCCCGGTCGACGCTGACCTGGTAATCACGAAAACTACGAGCGGGCGTATCCTGTTCGCCAGCAACCCGCTGAACCTGTACGCGCTCAAACAGGGTATGCGCCGGCGCGTTGCCCATTGGATGATCATGGCGGAACACAATCAACTTGCGCGCAGACATTTCCCCACGCGCCGCAGAACGATCATGCTCGAACATGCTGACGAGCGACCGCCATAACAGATCGAGGTCATCCTCGGAGAAACCGGTGCGTTCGGCCAGTTTGGCTGAGATAAAGCCATGCGCGCGGTACAGGCCATAAGGAATAATGTGCTTACGCCCCATGGTGCGCTCCTTCTCCAGATCCCTCTCGTTCGTTACCGCCATGCGAGTTATGGATATTTCAAGCGGGATGACCGGATCAATGGAAGAGGCAAAAGCCATTTGAATGGGGCCGCGCACTTGTCCACAGTTGACCTCGGTCGTCATTACCGCTCCAAAGGCCCGAATATCAAAGAAATTTTTGCACATCCATTGGGTCAATTCATTCGCCTTCGCCTTATCCTTTGGCAACTTTTTGGTCTCAGGCTCTATCGACAGGGCTTTGTACGCTTCACGGTGTTGTTCATTGAGAACCGACTTCTCCTGCATATAGATGGCGTAGCCTGGCTTGGCTTCTTTTTCGAGACTGACATAATTACGAATTTTGCGCTTCAAGCAGACATCCGTAACCAGCCCCTGGTTGGTTTCCGGGTCCAGACGCGGCAGATTCCCGGCATCCGGATCGCCATTGGGATTGCCATTGACGACATCAAACAGATAGACAAACTCGTAGCGATGGGCGATAGCGCTCATTCCTTTGCTCCTTGTTGCGTTTCTGAATCCTCACCCGCCGAATCATCAACCGGACGGGTAAACCGGGAATTTGACTGATGGTAGTAGCCGATGGCGAAACGGCCTTGGTCTTCGATTTTCAGGTTGCGTGGAAAATGACTGCCTAATCCATCTACGACCTCGCCAAGTTCACGCTCCAAGTGATGAGCTAAACCTGGCTTATCCTTGCGGAGCTTGCCCAAGTGGTTTTGGGTATTACGAAATAGCATCGGAAATACCGATGCCGGCGTCGCCGAAGCCGCGCCATAGTAGCGGTCACGAATCGTCGCGTTGATTTGCTGACCTAACGCAGCACGTTGGATATTCTCCAGCACGGCAAACAAGCGTCCTAGTCGATAACCAGGATTGGCAGATTCCTTATCAAGACTCACGGGTATCTCCTCTTCAATGCCCTTAACCCCTTTGCGCCGATCGCGCGCAAGGACAGATTTACAAAGCGCAACACGCAGACCGGATATTTCACCATCGGCTCGCATGCGCATGATGACGTTCGCCAACAAACTACGCGGGTAGCGGCTGCCGGCGAGAATGGAGCGGGTTATTTCACCCGCCAGCAAGGGCGGAATGTTTTCACCTTTGCCCTGAACCGCAGTGGCGTACAACAGTCGCCAGATAGCGGGCGGTGTTTTCCACGGCAGGGGTTCCAGCAGCAGATCGGCGTAGTGTTCCGCCAAGCGTTTGGCAAAAACTTCCAGGGTGCCTGTTTGCCAGAAACGAATTGACAGCCGGGATGCGTTGGGCGATAGACCAAGCACAAAAAAGCGGGTTTCTTCATCGAGTTCAGGTCGGAGTTCCCGAAAAGGTCGGCCTTGGGCGATCCCTTCCAGCACCGTGCGCACTTGGGCTGCTTCCTGTGCATCGGTCGGCGGATCAGCCAGCATGGCAAATAAATCCTCGGCTTGCGCGGCGCTCGCGGAATTCTTGGCCAATGCCCAAAACACCACACTGGCGTCACCAATTTGCAGCCGTTGCCGATTGTGCTCATCACGGCGCAAAAGATAATTAAGCGTTGTGGTATAGGCGAAGGCTGCCTGTTCCGACACTGGGGCGTTATCGCCTTGGTGTTTACCATAAGAAGTGAACGCATCCAGATTGAACGATACGATGGATGCGCCCGAACTCTGAGCGCCATTGACGCCTTTTATCGCGGGATGCAGACGCGCTGTCGGTAAGCATTCGCCGGTAACAAGGCAGCGCCTCTCGATGGATGATTTATCGGAAACCATATTAGCGCGGATGCGTTGCGCAACTGATCGCTCATGTAGATAGCGTTGTTCGCCTTCCAGGCGAAAGACAAAATTGGCATCGCGCATGTCACTCTTAAACAAAGGTAAATCAAATTGCTCTGGCTGCCAGTTGCGCAGGAAAACTAACAACGCCGATAGTCCTTCATCCTCGACCTCTCTCAAGAGATCTTCATGAAAGGTCCTAAAGGCTTCGTGTTCCTTGTGCATCCGATCACTTTGCTTTGCACTCACGCCAAGCACATAAGAGGTTTTATCCCAGAGAAAATTGGATTTGACCCCGGAAGTACGCTTCTCAGGCTGCGGTACGGCCAGCCTTCTAGGAACAGGCTTTTTGCCAGAAGTATCACGAATATCTTGAACATCTACCAATTGCCCATTCCTGGACAGAACCAGTACATAACTGATCTGCTCTTCGCTGTAACCGAACAGTGGAACCTGCCGTTCCTCAACTAGACGCTGGTAGTAATCATAAAGGGCGGTCAAAATCATCCCTTGACCTCCTCAGCGGCAAAAGGCGGCACGTCAATGACGCCATCGACCATGCAGGCGCGAAAGAACTTTGGCGTCATGTCATTCGCGAAATCAATGTCATGTAGCATCCAACCCAAGTCGCACCGCTCACCGGCCAGCGCGGCATCGACTGCCGGCATGGCGTCATCTGATTCCACCAATGAGAACGCCGCCGGGAACTCCCGCACCCCCAGACATGGCGTATGAAAACATTGTCCCTTGCGAGCGCGACGGTTGAAGATGTCCAGGTGCTTGCCGGTGTTGTCGGTTTCATCGGCGTGTCGGGTCAACTCGAAATGCGCCTCGATGACATAGCCTACATCGCGCAATACAGTCGCCGCCCGCTGTTGTCGATCTTCTTCAATCAGGGAGATTAATCCATCTGTACGCCCCGCTTTCATCGCCTTTGTGACCGAGGCCGCCGAAAGTTTATTACCGACTTCATTGCGGCGGATCGACTCAAAACGGATCGGTTTCAGCACATGAATGCGGTCAATGATCCAGACGATGGCTGGTTTCCAATGGATCGCCTCCAGAATCCCCCGCGCTGCGGATGGGGTGATCACATCGTAGGATACCCGCTCTA
>JAGRHM010000763.1 GCA_020445005.1 Candidatus Competibacteraceae bacterium
TGTGGATGCGCATGTGCGCGTAGCGACGCTCCCAGTCCAGCGTTGCCGTCACCGCATCGCCGACCGCCAGCGTCGGCGCGTCGGCTTCAGGGACATGGATAACCGTATCCGGCTCCGCGCCCTTGCGCGAGTCGATCATGCGCACCGTGACGCCATCAGCGCGGCGCAACCAGCCGGTGTCTCCCGGCTGTCCCCCACCGGCGGGGTAAAACACCGTGCGATCCAGTTCGACGCCACGCGCGGACACCGCGCTCACCCGCGCATCACACGACTGTAAATAAGCATCATCACGAAACAGCAACTCGCAAGTCATTCTCTTTTCCTTTGATTCTCATTTGGTTTTATTTAAAAACCTATAATTCTCAATATGCCATGCAGAATTGCAATCGCTTAAAATTTCAGACAGATCGGTGAAGTCATCAGAGGAACCATGCGCTTTCTGCTCATCAACCCGCGGTTTGACTCCCTCAAACTCGACCGCTACTCCTATGCGGCCCTGCAATAATTGTGGTCGATGAGCGATGGCGAAAGCGTATCGCCGTGGAGTTCTCGGTCTTCCATCGGGTTATGGCTGGAGACTGGATGAGTGAGCGCCTGGGACGTCCTTGATCCCGGGCCAGGCGTTCGACGAACGCCGGGGCGCTAACAACTAGATTAACCTATTGTTATTCGGCTGTATTCTGCCGAGAAGGGGACTGGGACGACTGCTCTTTTGACCGGCGTCCTCTTGGGCGTTCCTGAGCAACGGTTTCCTCCGCGAACTCAGCGAGCGCCTTGCTGATTCTTCTCACTATCGGACACTGCGCAACGCCATGACGCGCGGCCAAAGCGTCCGGGTCTTCATAGCCAAGCCAGACCTGACCCGAGGCATCCATCCACACCAACATTTTCAGGGGCAGATCGATCCCGACCGTTTGTCCGCATTCCATGAGTTTTGTCCCGACCCGTGGATTGCCAAAGATCAGCACTTCCGTTGGACGCAACGATTCGCCAACCTCTCTTGCGGCAGCGGCATGGTCAATGCGGGCAAATATCTTCATGCGCTTTTGTTCGACGATCTGTTCCAGGCGATCCATCGTTTCCTTAGGACCCAGTGGGCTTTCCAGGACGATCAACCCCTCGGCGGCCCCGGCTGGTAAGGCCATAGCTAACAGCAATCCAATCCAAAGCACACGCAGCTTTTTCATCATCAGCAAATCCTCGCAGGTTTTATACAGGGTGAACACTCCTACAGTGTAGTCAGACCACATTCGAGTTACTGTTCTGGATGAGTTTTCATTAAGAAGGCTTTGATCATCCGCAATCAGAGCAACACCAGCGTCGCCAGCCCGAGAAACACGAAAAAGCCCACCACGTCAGTCACAGTGGTCAAAATCACGCTGCCTGCCAAGGCTGGATCGATGCCCATACGCCACATCAATAACGGAATGGCCACGCCGGCCAGCGCCGCGCACAACAGATTCAAGAGAATGGCCACGGCGATGATGCCGCCAATCGCCCACTGCCCGAACCAAAGCACCGCCAGCCCCGCCACGACCAATGCCCAGAGCAACCCATTCAGCAAGCCAATCCCCAGTTCCTTAAACAACAGGATGCGCCGATTGCCGCTTTCCAAATGCCCCAGCGCCAGGCCGCGAATGACCAGGGTCAGTGTCTGGCTGCCGGCAATGCCGCCCATGCTGGCGAC
>JAGRHM010000764.1 GCA_020445005.1 Candidatus Competibacteraceae bacterium
TTGCGAAAACTGAACAGATACAGCTTCAATGACTTCGATTCCACCAGCCAGTCGCGCGGACTGTAGCGAATGGCGATCCGGGCCAAATCGGGTTGACCGGTGACCGGGCAAAGACAGGTAAATTCCGGGCAATCCAATTCCACCAGATATTCGTGCTGGGGATAGCGGTTAGCGAAGCGCTCCAGGACTTGCGGGGCATACTCGCGCGGATAATCGGTTTGCGATCGGCCTAACAGGGTCAGACCAGCGATATTGGAGTCGGACATGGGCTTATCCAGCAGTTGAGAATTGGGCAATACATGAATGGATGGCATGCATTAAGCGGGGTCAGCTTATCAGGATGCGGGACGATAGAAGTCACACTGATTCAGGCGGCGTTCGATTTCATCCTTGATCACGTTATAAGCCGCGCTATCGCGCCGTTCAAAGCGCCGGCGAAATTCCGGGTCCTGTAACCCTTCAGGCAGGGCGGTAATGGATGGCATGATGGCAGATTCGACATCGAGTGACGCAACACGCCGCTGAACATCGCGGGCCGAAGTTGCTGACGCGATCGCTTGTTCCGCAAACCGCACGCCCGCGCGATCAGCGGTCAAATCGGCAAAACTGAAACCGGAGCCGCCTTGTGAGTCCTGGACTTCCTTGAATATCCCGATGACATTGGCAATATGACTATCGGCTACGCCGGTCAGGGCGGCGGAAATGGCGAAATGTTGAGCCAGGTCGCGGCGTCCCGCCAGAGTCGGATGAATAGAAGTCGGCGCATGGTATTTCTCACCCAACAGGCGTGATGGATCCTTGCCAGACAGATAAAGCGCCAGCGTGACCAGGACGGCGCGATTTTCTTCCACCGGATCGCCGTCTAGCGCGGTGCGCTCGGCTGCGCGAGCGAATAGTGGTTTTAACAGAAAAATCAGTGAGCTGTTCTTGGGAACCATGCGGGTTGCTGTCACCAGCACGTCATGGTAAACGTCCAGACGGATGCGATCGGTTTTGGGCAACACCCAGTCACGGCCACGGGCTTCCAGGCGACGAGCGAGAGCTTGGTCATAACGGACTGTGATTGCAATCGCTCCATTTTCAATTTGGATATCCGACAGGGTGGCCCAAACCTGCTTCAGTTCCTGGTATTGCGGACGGCCTTGCAAATAGCCGCTGGCCTGGTCAATGACCCATCGGAACAGATTGCCCGGGATCGACAAACGCCCGATTTGAACTTTGGTCAGGAGCGGTCCGGACTCACCCGGTGTGAGCTGTACGCTTGCGTTCAAATAGCGGCCTAGTGGATTGTTTGGCAAAGGTAGAGTCGCTTGAATCTCTGCATGATCTGGGATGAACCGGGTACGCGCCTCGACCTGGGCAGCGCCCGGCCAGCGTGACAGCGTCTGGTCGACCAGCAAATTGGCGTCGCGTTCGGTCAAGGTCAATCGGCGGGTTTCGCCATCCTTGAGTTGACGTGGATCGAGATCGCGCAACAGGCGTTTGGCTCTCTCAATATCCTCTACCGCGAGTTGATCGCTTGCGCTAACCCGTGGAGTATCTTCGACCATGAGCCAAAGCAGCGCCGGCAGGCCAACTACGATGCTTAGTAGGAGCGCGTAAAACAGGAATTTGAAAAATCTGAACAAGAAACGCATGGACTGGATAATCCAGAGTGAGAATCGGTATGAAAACGCCCTGCGCCTCATCGGAGCGGGAGAAGAGACAAAGGCGCTGCGCCGAAAAAACGGTGTTAGTGACGTTCCGGTTCCGGCATTGCTATTCTAATCTGATATGGCTCCGCTTGGCGACCAACGGGATATTTGTGCACTTCCTTGAATATTTTACAATTAGGAAGCGATGACATGAATTGGAAAACAGCCTATCGATCGTTTTACTATGAAAACGCGCCCGAACCCGAGGATTTGATCCTGAATCCGGTGAAAACAGCGATGCTGTCTATCGATGTGCAAAACACCTATGCGCAAATTTCCGATAACCCGGTGGAAGCAGCGCGTTGGGAACCCTTCCGGCAACGGATGCGCGAGATCGTTATTCCCACCACCCGCGTGCTTCAAGATGCGTTTCGCGCCAAAGGCATCGATGTTATCCACGCCCGCATTGCCTGCCTTTTGGCAGATGGCCGCGATCGCTCGCTTAGCCAGAAAAAGCCGGGCTGGAACAACCTGCTCTTGCCCAAGGAGAGTCAGGAAAGCCAATTGATCGATGAACTCGCGCCAAGACCGGGTGAAATCGTGGTCACCAAAACTACGGACAGCGCGTTAACCGGCACCAACCTACGGCTGATTCTCTCCAACATGGGCATTCGCAACGTGGTTATGACCGGCATTTTTACCGATCAATGCGTCTCATCCACCGTGCGCAGCCTGGCCGATGAAAGCTTTAACGTGATCGTCGTAGAGGATTGTTGCGCAGCCGGGACCGATGAGTTGCATCAGCGGGAACT
>JAGRHM010000765.1 GCA_020445005.1 Candidatus Competibacteraceae bacterium
AAAAAGGTCGGAACCTGAAGGGCTAAGACGCCATGGCGATTGCGAAAAAACCCAAGCTGAACCCTGTTCCCACGGCGGACGAAGGCAAGATTCAGGCGCTCATCAACAAGGGCGGTTCCGTGGCGGTCCGGGAGGAACAAGCGCCCGCCGGACTGTGCAGGCTGCAACTGCGCCTTGATGCGGAGCTGATCTCCCGCGTTGATGCCGTCCGCAAAAACCGTCTGGTTGCCCCTTCGCGCCACGCTTGGCTTCTCGAAGCCATTCACGAGAAATTGCGGCGCGAGGAAGGCAAAGACGCATAGTCCCCGCCGACAATCTGTGCTACGGCTCAATCATGGCTCTTGACCGCAAGAAGATAAAACAACCCTCCCCGGAATCGTTCGGCGCGAAGCAGCTTTCGCTGTTCCAGAGCTTTCTTTGCAACTCAGACACCGAGCGGGACAACCTGTCCAACACCATCGAGCTTTGGGATGGTGTGCCGAAATATTTCATGTCCCGGCAGGAGATGACCAAGCGGCGGGAGAAGGGGCTTTTGCCGACCATTGACCGCGATTTCGAGCATCGGGGCCGCTTTTTTACCGTCAAGGTTCGTCCCGCGCGCCTGACCGACGAGGACGGCAACGACAAGGAATTCTATCCGAGCGCACGCGAGGAGCTGGTCGAGGACGCTTTGCGCAAGATTGCCGCCGAGCAGCATCATGGCTTTCTGGACGCGCAGGAGAGCGGGGCCGTTTTTACGCTGCACCTGCTGCGCAGGGAGCTTCAGCGCCGGGGGCACGCCCTGTCTTATCAGGAGGTGGTTGAGAGTCTCGACGTCATGGCGGGGTGCCGGATCGAGATCATCGCCGCCGACGGTTCAGGGGATTATAAATCGCCCATTCTGGCCGGGCTGCTGCGGGTCAGCCGCCATCATTACCGGGATGACCCCAAAGCCCGTTGGGTGGCGCACTTCAATCCGCTTGTGACCCGCAGCATTCAAGCCCTGAATTTTCGCCAGTACGACTATCACACCATGATGTCGCATACCACGCAGCTTGCCCGGTGGATGCACAAACGCATGGCGCACAACTATGTCAACGCCAACGTCATGCACCCCTACACCATCCTGTTTACGACCGTGCAACGGGACAGTGGCTTGCTGGAATATGCACGCACCCGCGATGCCATTCGCAAGCTCGATGAGGCCCTGGACGAGCTGAGGAAGAAGGGCGTGCTGATGTTCTTCAAGAAAGAGGACAGGACAGGGGAAAGAGGGCGCATTCTCGATGTGTCCTACACCATCACGCCCGACCCCGGATTTGTCAGCCAGATCAAAGCCGCCAACAAGCGCCATTCCGATGGGGTGGAGCAGATCAATGTCGAAATCGGTGTTGCGGAAAGCGATGAGGTGCGCCGGAGTCCGGCGGTGAGGAAGCGGTAGGAGAATATTTTTTAGGTATTTTAACAGGATAGGGCTGCAAGAGAGGGGTTGGTTAATTTTTGTTCAAAGCGTCGATTCCAGTCTCCCGTCAATTAACGTTATTTCAACGTTATAAAAACATTACTGTAACCTGTTTTCGACCTTAAAAGTGGTAGGTATAGGTCGCGGGTGGAGGCGCAAGGTGGTAGGTATAGGTCGCGGCAAGTGGTAAGTATAGGTCGCGGCACGAAAATGGGACTACTTATCCACAGGATGAGGCCCGAAAATCGGCCTCAAAGTGGTAGGTATAGGTCGCGGGAGTGGTAGGTATAGGTCGCGGGTGGCCAAAAAAGTGGTAGGTATAGGTCGCGGGTGGCCAAAAAAGTGGTAGGTATAGGTCGCGGGTCAGGCCAAGGTGGTAGGTATAGGTCGCGGGTCAAATTTATAATTTATTGATTTTAAAGAAGTTTTTGCCCGTTTTTTCGCCTTATCCTTTTCTTTTTTTATCCTTAAAAAAAAGAAGAGGCTCAAACAGTCTTCATCACGACACAGAACGGCGGCTCCCCACCTGTAGGGAATGGGCAATAGGAAAAAGAAAATGGGCTTTCCTTTTCCCATCGCCCGGCTATGGTTCGAGACATGCTCCCGACCCGTCAGCAGGAAATCGACGACTTCAAGCAACGGATCAATCTGACCGAATACGTCGCCGCGCAGGGATATGTTCTTGACCGCAAGGAGAGCAGCCGCAACAGCGTCACCATGCGCGGTCCCGGCGGTGACAAGCTCATCATCGGCAAGGATGCGAACAGCGGTCACTGGATTTATTTTTCGGTCCGCAATGATGCCGACAACGGCACGATCATCGACTTCGTTCAAAACCGCCTTCAGGAGGGGCTAGGAGCGGTCCGTAAGGCGCTCCGGCCGTGGGTGGGTAGTTCCCCTCACCTACCCCGCAGACCCTCACCAGAGGGCTTTGTCGGCGACGTGGAGCCTATTTCCAGAGACCTTGCCTGGATACGGGCGCAGTTCGCGGCCATGCGGCCGGTTCAGGGCACGCACCTCTACCTTGAGCAAGAGCGGCTCATCCCCGCCGCCGTGCTGGCCGATCCGCGCTTTGCCGGAAGGATTTACACAGACCGCCACGGCAACGCCGTCTTTCCCCATCACGACCGGGACGGGCTTTGCGGTTTCGAGCTGCGCAATACCCGCTTCAAGGGCTTCGCCAAGGGCGGCCAGAAAGGGCTTTGGTATTCCGCCCCGACCTCCGGTGACCAGAACCTGGTCATCACCGAGAGCGCCATCGAGTCCTTGAGCTACCACGCCCTGCACAGCGCCGAAGGAACCCGCTATTTCTCCATTGCGGGCGAGATGAACCCCGTACAGCGTCAGCTACTCGAATCCGCTTTCCGCAAACTTCCGCCGGGCGCGTCGATCCGGATGGCCACCAATCACGACGCGGGCGGGCGGCATCTTGCCGAACAGATCAAGGCCATCGCTCTTGCCACCAGTCGGGAAGACCTCGCCCTGATCGACAACTACCCCGAACGCGAGGGCGCGGACTGGAACGACGTGTTGCGGGCGGTCGTGGGGCAGGGGAGGGAGAACGGTTTCAGACATCAAACCAACGTTACTTTAATACTTAAATAACGTCATTTGTTTTCGCAGAAGGAAAGAATTCGATCAAAAGACGCAATCTATTCAGCGACATATAATGCTAGAAAACACTCCACACAGGGCAATGGATGAAAATTTATGGACGAATACGGGTGTATTTTTGGCTGGATTTATGGGTGAATATGGGTGTAAATAGGGGTGGGAAGGATTGACGGATGCTCAAGACCGATACCATCCAGATCACGCCCGAACTGCTGGCGCTGATCGCCGAGATTGACGAGTTCAAAGGCGCATGGCGCGCTTTGGGTACCCTTGCGCCCGAGCGGCTGAAAGCGTTGCGCCGCATTGCCACCATCGAAAGTATCGGCTCTTCCACCCGCATTGAGGGCAGCAAGCTCACAGACCGTGAGGTGGAGCGGCTGCTGGCCAATCTGGAAATCAGGAAATTCGATACCCGCGACGAGCAGGAGGTTGCCGGTTATGCCGGGTCCATGGAAACGATCTTCCAGGCTTGGCGGGATATCCCGGTCACCGAGAACCACATCCGGCAGCTTCACCGCGACCTTTTGCGCCATAGTGTGAAGGACGAACGGCATCGCGGCGAATACAAGACCCTGTCCAACAGCGTGGCTGCTTTCGATGAAGACGGCGCACAGATCGGGATCGTCTTTGAAACCGCGACCCCCTTCGATACACCGCGCCGGATGGCGGAGCTGGTGGCTTGGGTGAACGAGGCCCGCGAGCTGGGCCGACTGCATCCCCTGTTGATTGTCGCCGTCTTTATCGTGGTGTTTTTGGAAATCCACCCTTTCCAGGACGGCAATGGTCGTCTGAGCCGTGTTTTGACGACCCTGCTCTTGTTGCAGGCCGGTTATGCCTATGTGCCTTACAGTTCCCTTGAGAGCGTCATCGAGAACAGCAAGGAAGGCTATTATCTGGCGCTACGCCAGACCCAGGGCACCCTTCGCACCGAGGCCCCGAATTGGCAGCCATGGCTGCTGTTTTTCATGCGCGCCTTGCAGCAGCAAAAGCGCTGTCTGGCCGCCAAGGTGGAGCGCGAAAAACTGGTTATGGCCACCTTGCCCGAACTTGCCGTCGGGATCATCGACCATGCGCGCCAGCATGGCCGCGTGACCATCGGCGACATGATCCGCGCCACCGGCGCGAGCCGGAACACGCTCAAAGAGCATTTCCGGCGTCTGGTTCAGCAAGGCCACCTGGTCCGTCACGGTACAGGCAAGGCCACTTGGTATGCCTTGCCCTGAAACTATGGAGTGGAACGACGTGTTGCGGGCGGTATCGAGGCAGAGAAATATTGCTTCAATGACTCTCAAAAATAACCTTATAACAAGGTTGGTATAACGTTATTCTGATTTCCAGAGCGGCATTCCGCGTGGCTCGCAACCCTAAAGCCGCATGGTGAGATGCCGCTATTCGGCCACAGGAGCCTTCTGGAGAGGTTTTGCGCGCAACTTGGAGGAAGGAGGAGGCAAGGGTGTACGACCTATCCAGCAGCCTTTCAGGGCGATTTGAAGAGGGCCAGATTTTTTTGAACGGTCCGAACATGATGCAGGAGGAGGAACCACCCCAGCCGATGCAACGATGACCACGATCTATCTTGAACGGCGGGAGCCTGCCTACAACCGGCAGCGTTTTTACACCCTCACCGTGGCTCAAACCCTGTTCGGTTCGTGGACGCTCATTCGGGAATGGGGCCGCATCGGGCATCCCGGCACAGTCCGGGAAACATGGTTCGAGAGCGAAAGCGCCGCCACCGAGGCGGGCGCGAAAATCCGCAGG
>JAGRHM010000766.1 GCA_020445005.1 Candidatus Competibacteraceae bacterium
GCAGCTTGCTGCGGGGTCGTTTATTCTCTTATGACGCTGACCCAAGGAGCTTCCTGCTCAAGTTGAAAACCGCTTTTTTTCGATCCTGTTATGCGGCGCGCTGAACGCCTACGCCGATCCCGTCAAGGTGGGCGTTGCGCTCGACATCTCGGGTCCTTTCGCCACCATCGGCGCGGAAACCCGCGATGGTCTGAATCTGGCCATTGAGCAGCTTGACGGCAAACTGGGCGGCGCATCGGCGGTGTTCCTGCAAACTGACTTTGCCGGCAGCCCGGAGCAGGCCAATTAATCGAACGGCTGGTCAAGCTTGCCGATCGTCATCTCATCCTCGAACGCGGTTGCATCGCCTGGAGCGGCGGTTTTGTGGAGCTGGACGCCGATCGGCGTTTATGGCGTCGCTACCTGGGCGTGTAATCAGGTATCGCCCTAGAACAGAACGCACGCCCGGTTGAAATCCATACCGCACCGCAGCGTGACTGGCGAATTTTTCACCACTTTCATTCACTGTAAGCCGGACAAATGGTTGCACGCCTGGAACGGGGTGTTTTAAACGACTTATCCACAGATTTTGTGGAAAACCTCTCGCCTTCAGAAACGATCCGGCCCCATCGCGCTGCGCAGCACTCTATGGCAACACATCTTCACTGCGCAGATGGGACTCGGGCGCTTGGGGTCCCGGTTCGCTCGACGCTTCCGGGATGAAAATCGGGCAGGGCCGGGCGCTGGCCTGCCAGCGATCGGCAAACTCGCCCCAGTGCGGATGTTCTTCCCGGCCCGCTTCAAGATAATCCAGCAGATTTCGCACACTCAGGTTGTAGCCGTGAACGCTAAGGCGAGTGCTGAAATACGCCCAGCGCAGATAAAGCACATAAGTATTGAGAACGTCGCCTTCGCAATACTGGTTAATCGCGGCATAGTCCCCGGCAGTGGCCTGTTCTGCAACATTCTCCCCGTGACCATTCCATTTCCCTGGCAGACCCAACGCCTGCGCCGCTTCGTCCAGTCCCAGGCGCGGTGAAGCGCCAAAATCGCTCAGGACATCCATCAGGTCGCAGTGCCAGTTAAATTCGTAGCGATAGTCATAACCGAAGCGGGGATCGGTGCGGTGCCAGTTGAACGCGGTCAGGCCATAGATCAGCGACCGTTGCTTGAGGACGGCGGCGTCAAACCCGCGTCCATTCCAAGTCACCACGCGCGGCTTCTGCCGGTCGATCATCTGCCAGAACCCGGCCAGAATATCCCGCTCGCTCCGGTCCGCAATGCTGGCGGAACCGAGTTTGCGGACCCAGTAGCGCTCCCGCTCGCCCTCGCGTTCAATCCGCGCCAGCAGAAAGCCCAGGGTCACGATCTCATGCTGGATCGGCTTGGGGAAGGCTTCGGGATCGCGCTCCGCTGGCAGAATCGCCACGTCGGGACGGGTTTCCAGATCGATCACCAGCAAGTGTTGGGGAATGGCCATGTCGTAAATCCGTCCTTCAGCGTCCTATGGCGATGGGCGCGACGCCAATCAGCCAGAGATGCAGCCACAGCACAAAGGCTACATACAGCGCCAAGCCGCCGATCATGGCAATTAAGTCGTTCCACCTGGACGGCGGCGCGCCATCGACCGGGCGAAGGGTGCGGCGCTTCAGGGAGATGCGATCTACCACCGCCCAGGCGAGGAATCCGCCAAACAGCAGCACATCGGCTAACATGCCATTCGCCAGCAGGTGGGCGAACGCCCATAGTTTGATCGCGGCGAGCATGGGGTGTTTGACCTTGGCCTGGATGCGTCCTGGCAGGTAGGCGGCCAGTAACAGCGGGAAGACCGGGACCATCAGCAATAGCGCGATATGGCGCAAC
>JAGRHM010000767.1 GCA_020445005.1 Candidatus Competibacteraceae bacterium
GCTTGCGCCCAATCGTCGTTCTCGGCAATGGGTTGCCCGTCGACCGTCGTGACGTGCAGGCGGGGATTAGCCAGCGGCGTGGGCAAGCCGGCATCAGCCAGGGTGGGGCCAAGGGCGCGCACCACGATCCGCCGGGGCGCGTCGCCGCCGTTGAGAATGAAGCCGTCGATCATCAGGGCGTCGCCATCGCTCACCCAGCCACGACTGGAGAGGTTCAGCAACCGGGCCGGGGTCGGGGCCGGTGGGGTGACCGGTGGGGTGATCACCGTTCGGAACTGGACGCGGCGGCGGCGTAGGCGCGGCGCTATGAAGCGGCGTTGACGGAATGCTACGGCCTGACCGACTTGCGCTTGTATGCCGTGGTCGGGGTCGGGCTGGAGCGGGTCGTCTGGCAGACCGTGGCCCGGTAGTCTTCCATCAGGCGATAAGGTAGAGAGGCAGGGAGATAGGAATGTAGCCCGGATGGAGCAGGGTAGAATCCTGGAAAACCCTGGATTTCGGCTTGACGGCCTGTGTATCCAGGTTACAGAGGTTTATTACGGCCTCTGAGTGGATTCTTGTACCAGATACCGTTCAAACTCCGGCGTATGGCGTTCCTGGAACCCTCCCTTGGGGTCGACAGTGATGAACAAGGCTGCTAACTGATGGTCGGTAGCCAATTGAAAGCCAAATTCCGCGCCAGCGGCCATCAGGGCGGTGGCGGTGGCGTCAGCGATCATGGAGCGGTCGGTAACTACAGTCACTGACGCCAGGGTTTGCGGCACGGGCCGACCGGTGCGCGGGTTGATGATATGCGAGTAGCGCTGGCCGTTCTGCTCGAAAAAATTGCGATAGTCGCCCGAGGTCGAGACGCTGTGATCGCCCGGTTGAATCAGCCGTTCCACCGCGCGTTGGCCCGCGACCGGCTTTTCAATGGCAATAGTCCAGGGTTGACCTTGGCCGTTGTGGCCCTTTGCGCGAATCTCGCCAGCAATGGAAACCAGGTAGTTCTCAATGCCCGCCGCCTCGACCAGCGCCGCCAATTGATCGACGCCGTAGCCCTTGGCGATCGCGGAAAGATCCACATACAGGTCGGGACGGTCTTTCTTGAGCGCTGGCGGCTCCTCGCGGACGCTTAAATGCCAATAGCCGACCCGCTCGCGCTCCTGGACAATTTCGGCATCGCCGGGAACCTGGTCACGGCGCGGCGCCGGGCCGAAGCCCCATAGATTCACCAGCGGCCCAACGGTAACATCGAAGGCTCCACTGCTTAATTCGCTGATCCGCAGCCCCTCAGCAACGATTTGTTGCAGTTCGGGTGAAACTGCGATCCAGCCCGTGCTAGGATTCTGGTTGAAGCGGGAAAGTTCAGAATCAGGGTCGTAAGTGGACAGGGCTTTGTTAATGCGCGCCAGCAATGCTTCCATCTGGTTCTGCAAGTCAGTGGGTAGGGTTTCACCCGGCGTGGGAACCAGTTTGAGGTCATAACTCGTCCCCATGGTCGCGCCGGTGAAGCGCACGGTCGGATCAGGCGGCGTCGGTTTACAGGCGGCGAAGGTTAGAATCGCTAGTAATAGCGCCACGGAATGGAAGATAGTGGAGAGTCTTTTCATTATGAAGAACTCCCCTCGCCCGCCAGCGGGCGAGGGGTTGGGAGAGAGGGAGAGGGAGAGGGAGATCAATCTTTGGCGGCGGCTTCCATTGCCGCAATAGCGTCCGCCATGCCGACCACGCGAC
>JAGRHM010000768.1 GCA_020445005.1 Candidatus Competibacteraceae bacterium
GGAGCGAGGATCACACGGCTGCGCTGCTTGAAGAAACCGTCACTTTTTATCCCGCCATGCTGCAAAAGGGTTTCGAGCAAGCCAGCCTGGGTAAACGCGCGGCCCGCATTGAGCGATTTCCTGACCTGTTTGCCGAGAAAGTACGCCCCGATTTCGACGATACCTACTATCAACAATTCGATAAGCGTCTCAAACTCTACCGAAACTTGCCTGCACCGTTGCCGGGGCTACTGGAAAATGTGTTGCTGGCGGTGATGAAGGCGGGTAGTCCAATGATGCGAGATGCGCTGTATGAAGCGTTAATCCAGAGTGGCGAGGTATCCGACGCTGATTTGGGCGATGCGTTGAACATCCTGCGTGAGGATGGTTTTCTGGCCGTGCGTGCGCAACGCGACGGCAGCCAGCAGTGGCGAGTGGCTTCCGATTTGATGCGGGCCTGGTGGAACCAGCGTCGGGGAGGTTCGCGTCGGTGAGCCGCGAGCGTCTGATCGAAACCTTCAACACCCATCGCATGTCGGCGGAGGTCGTGCAAGCGGTCGCTACCGCCCGCGAACTGGAACTGGCTGAAGCGATGCAAGCGGTGCGGCGGGCCGCAGAGCAACCACGACAGACCGCACAACATCTTATCGTCTACGGCGAACGCGGTTCGGGCAAGTCCTTTCTGATGCGGCTGATCGAGATTGAGATCGAACGACTGGTGCAAAAAGAAAACTGGCTGATCGTTTCAGCTCTGTTGCCCGAAGAGCAATACAATATCCGCTCCGCGCCGCAATTGATTCAGGCCATCGCGGCCAAGGTACGCGGTGAGGTTTGGAGCTTCGCGATGGATTTTCGCCCGCTGGCCGAAGCGTGGGAGGCCGCCATCACCGAGTTGGAGGCAGCGCTGGATCAGCGTTTTGGCCCCGGTTTGGGGCGGGTGGTCGCGATGGTAGAGAATTTCGATACCCTCACCCGTAACCTGTTTGGCAGCGGCGTGGCGGCCCGGAAAAAGACCGCCAGCGCCCGCGCCATCGAGCAAAATGCCGCCGAGCAATTGCTGCGCAAGCTGATGAACCGCAAAGATTCACGTTTGATGCTGATCGCTTCCGCCACGGGCACAGTGGATCAGGATTATGAGCGCCCTTTGTTCCAGGCTTTCAAGACCATCGATTTGCGCATCTGGACCTCTGACGATTGCATCGCTTACTTCAACCACCGCCGCGCCTTGGAGCGGCAAGCGACTCTGTCGCCCCAGGAAGAAGCCCGCGCCCGCGCCATCGCCGAATTCATCGGCGGCAATCCGCGTCTTGCTCAGTTGCTCGGCGAAGTGCTGGCCACACCCGATGCCCGCAGCATCGCCGCGACGCTCGATGCCTTGAGCGATCATCTGGCCGATTATTACCGCCATCGCCTCGACGACCTGCCGCCGCAATCCGCCGCCTTACTCGACGCCTTGATCCGCAAGGGCGAACCCTGCACCCAGACCGAACTGGCGGCGCGGGTCAACGCAAGCTCACAGGCGCAAATCGCCGATGCCTTCAGCTATCTGTTGTCCAGCCGCTTGCTAGCCGCCGGGTCTGATAAAACCGGCGCAGGCAAACTCTATCGCTTACGCGACCGGTTGTTCGTGCATTTCTATCGTCGGCGTTATGGGGAACCGGAACAGGCCCTGGGGCTGGCTCCAATTGCCGAGCTGCTGGAAAGCTTCTTTGCCCAGCGCGAACGTGAAGAGCAGGTGCGGCGGCATCTGGAAGCGGGCGAGTGGGCGGATGCCCGGCTGTATGCGCTGAACAGTCCATTGATGTGTCTGCCATCGGATGGCTTCTGCGGGTATCGGGATGGCACAGCGACTGGAACGCCAGGAGAGTTGTTCAGGTTGGTGGGTTGCTCCCCTGATGCCGCTATCGATGCTCAAACTGAATTGAAGCTGCACTCGGAACTGTCCATCAAACGTTGGAGAGACGCAGCCAACTGTGCGGATACCGGACTCCGTAGGACGGCGGCTTTGTTGTTGGAGGCGATATCGCTCTCCCGCTGTCAGATGGATGACCAAGCGGAGAAAGTTTTAGAGGAAGCACTGGGCAGGGCTGAGATGGATGGAGATCAGGACTCGCGGATTTTGGTTTTGCATAACATGGCGGTCTTCACTTGTCACCGGCGAAAGGACCCGTCCAAGGTCTTGGAATTATCTGCTCAGATCGGAACACTTGCCGGAAAAACTCGGAACGATGTTGTGCGGGTAATAGCGCTATGCTCCAAAGCTTGGCATCTCTCGACGGTCGAAATCGGTCATTATCCTGAAGCTGTTGACGTATATGACGAGGCGGCCGAGCTGGCTTCAAAAGTCGGCTCGCCACATTTGCAGGCGCGCGCTTTGAGAGGCAAGGCTTACTCCTTAAATCAGCTCAAGCGTTATGACGAAGCCGCCTTGTTGGCCAAACAATCGCTTGATTTGGCAACAGCGGCGGGGATGATTCACAACCAAATCGAAGCGCTAATCTACTTATATAGTGCGCTGTCGAAATTGGATCAGCACGAACTGGCTCTTGAATCGGCGCAGACAGCTTATGAACTTGCCGTAAAGATTAGGGACGTCGATCGTCAGGTCGCCGCCCTCACAATGATAGGCTTTGCGCGGTCGAACTTGGGTCAGCACGAGCTGACCCTTGAATCGGCGCAGACAGCTTATGAACTTGCCGTAAAGATTGGGGACGTCGATCGTCAGGCCGTCGCTCTCGACTTGAAAGGATGGAAGCTTGCCAAACTGGGCCGTATAGATGAAGCATCAGATGTCTTCGATATGGCTTTCGACGCCGCCAAGTCGGGAAGTCTACCGCAAGGCCTAATTTTTATCCTAAAAAATCAGGCCAATAGCTTGAGGTGGAAGAAGTCAGAGCGAACCTTGATTCTGGCGCGAGATATCCTCACCCAAACAAGCGACGTGATCTCTAAGGACGCTTTATGGACAGCGCGCCGAATTTTCTTTGAAGCGGCTACCCGTGCACACGCCCCCGATGTCGTGGAGATGTTTGAAATCTGTTTAGCCGAAGTCACGACCGAAGAAAACACTCATCCGCTCGCTGATATGCTCGCTAAAGTACTCGCTGCCGTTACCTATAACGACCTATGGGACGAACTCGCCGCTTGTCTATCGCGGCATCCGCAGACGCCGATATTTTCGCGAACATGGCGACCCTTCAGCGAGATAGGCAGAGTTTGGAGTGCGCAAGTCAAGGCCAATGGCCGCGCCCAAACTTATGCAGCAATCGCCCGCCAACTGCCCGCCATCGTGCAGTTGATCGAATGGCTGCCGTTGGAGATAGACCTTGAGAGTCTTGAGGACAAGACACTGAGTCAGCTCCATTCGTCAGAGCTAATCAACGGATTGCTAAACCACTGCGACGATGCCGGTTTTCTGCAAGACATCGCTGAATTGCTCAAGGAGGGCTTTGGTAAGAAAGCTGAAGCTGAAATTCAACGCCTTCAAGCTTTCGCCGAAGTTCATGCCGCCTCGGATAAGGAAGCTGTTCTTCAGCGCCTGGACCCGAATTTGGCCCACGCCATTCGCCGCATCTGGGGGTTTCCAGAACCCGACGATCTCTTGATGCGAAAAGGCCGGCGGAAAGGACGCTAACAGCGATGGATCGGCGCTATGCCAAGTTTGGGCAGAGCCTCCTGCGCCGCCGCATAGACCGCATGAATCGGTACGGCATGCTCCAGCGCCAGCCGCTTGCAATCCTCGTACTCCGGCTTGGCGCGCAACGTTTGTCCCTGATGGCGGGCCAGCTTGACCGCAACTTCGCCATAGGGGGTCGTTGCCTGGACGATCTCTCGAACCAACTCAATGCGCTTGACTGGATAATGACGCACGCCCAGCGTCGTCGTTTCAATCAGCAACAACTCGGTCAGGCGTGATGCCTGTTCCGGGGAGCCCAGAACGCTCAGCAGGATACCCGGTCGATTCTTCTTCATCTGTACCGGCGTCAGCCAGGCGTCCAGCGCGCCCGCCGCGAATAACCGTTCCAGCACATAGTCATAGCATTCCGGGTTCATGTCGTCGATGTTGCATTCCAGGACATGCAACTCTTCTTCCTTGCGCTCCGACGCCGCTTGTTCGCCCAGGCAAACCCGCAGCACATTAGGAAGGGGGCCATCACGGTGACCGACGCCATAGCCAATACGCTGGATAGAAAACGCCGGGCGCTCCACAAACTCGTCCACAAAGGTCGTCAGTAACGCGGCCCCGGTCGGAGTGGTCGCCTCAAATGGAACGCCCCCCAGCCGCACCGGAACCTCTTTGAGCAACTCCAGCGTGGCCGGGGCTGGTACGGGCAGCACGCCATGTTCGCAATGCGCCACGCCGCTGCCCAGTTCCACCGGCGAACACAGCACCCGGTCTACCTTCAGCCAGTCCAGCGCGATCGCCCCGCCCACAATATCCACAATCGCATCCAGCGCCCCTACTTCATGGATATGAATGTGATCCAGGGTGGTGTCATGAATACGCGCCTCAGCTTCCGCCAACCGCCCGAATACACTCATCGCCCGCGCCTGAATGTCGTTGGACAAGGCGCTGCGACTGATTAACGCCTCGATCTGGCGCAAGTTGCGAGTTTCCGGCTGATGCGGATCGACAACGACATGCACCTGAGTACCGGTAACCCCCTTACGGCTGGCGCGGCGGATTTGCACCTGGTAGCCCTCCAGATTCAGTTTGTCCAGTTCCCGTAACCATGCGTCGTGGTCTATGCCTAAATCCAGCAGGGCCGCCAGATGCATGTCGCCGCTGATGCCGGCAAAACAGTCGTAATAAAGGATCTTCATGGAGCAGGCATTTACCCTTCAGGGGAAGTGGGTTCACCGTTTGCGCTTTGAATACGCCGGTGCTGTAAACCATCGCTCAGTTGATACCAGTCCACCTTGCGAGTCAACACCATCGCCAGCGCCAGGAAGCCAAACAAGGTCAGCGAACCGGCCAGCAAGGCATAATCTTCCAGACTGATCAACACATACAGAATGCCGAATACGCCGCCAAGCAGTGCGCCAAAACCCAGTCCCCAGCCGATGCCACCCAGAACGTAAACCAGATAATAACTGACCAGGGCGACGCAAGCCGCAGTCGCGACTCCATACGACAACGCAAAACCCAGATGTTCGGACAAGGACAGCAACAATAGGTAGAACAGCACCAGCGCCGCGCCGGTCAGCCCATACTGCAAAGGATGAATCGCCAACCGCTTGAGCACCTCGAAGAGGAAGAAAGCGGTAAAGCTGAGACCGATAAACAGCAGGCTGTACTTGAGCGCGCGATCGCTTTGCACATAGCTGTCGGCGGGTTCGATGAAGCGTACTCCGATCAATCCTTGCAGACCCTGGTTGCTGCGCAGATAAGCATTAATCTGGTGATCCATGTTGGCGGCCAGCCGGGTCGTGGCCCAGGTAGCGGTGAAGCCTTCCGGCGTAACCTGGCGGGCTTCCGGCAGAAATTGCCCGAAAAAGCTGGGGTGTGGCCAACCACCCTGCATGGCGATATGGGTGACGTCGCCAACCGGCGCGACACTGAAGGATTGGGTGCCGCGCAGATCCAGCGAAAAGGCAAACTCCGCCGTCCAGGGCTGTTGCGGATCAAGACCTGAGAGGCGCGCCTGAATGCCGTTCGCCATGCGCTCTTCATCCGTACCCGGCAAAAACTCCAGACGCTGTTCCGCCCAGTGCAACGCCGGCGCCCGGAGGATGCCGCGCGGATCACTGACGCCCACGATCAGGCGCGGTTCGCCATAGGTAATTTGCTCGTTCTCCCCAGGCTGGAGGAGTGCGCCTTCGACAGTAAAACGGCCTTTGAAGGCAAGGGTCGCGCTGAACACCACCGCCTGGTAAAGTCCCCGGCGAACGGTTTCCGTATTCAACCGGGCCTGAATCTCCAATTCGGCAGGCAGCAACAGCAATCGATCCGAATTACGTTTTTCCACCTCGATCATTTTCCCTTCATCCTTGTCGACAGGTTTCAGGGTCTTAATGATGCGAGTATAAGGCATCACCAGCACTGGCCCGATCAGCACCTGATCGCGGGCGGTGGAGGCGGCAATTTCAGCAACAACCCCGTCCCGCCGCGCCATGCGTTCGCTGACCAGGAAACTGATTTGCGCCAAGCCGATAGCAAGAACCAACGTAACGAGAAAAATCAGCGCAATTTTGACAAACAGACCATATTTCATGGTAAGGCTCCTCTTATTTGGAATGGACAGAGAAGATCTTACGCAGTTTGTTTGTGGCGATGATGTGTGGAAGATGGGGATTAAATAGAGATCGTGTGATGATGGATCAGGGCTATATAGTTTTGGTTCTTCGAGGATTCTTGTGGAGGCAGATCACATCGGCGCAACCCCGAGTCGATCAGCATAAAACGGTGCGCCAGGCGCTTGATCCTGGCGCTCTCGGTTGAGCATCAGTAGATCGATTCATCAGCATTAAGCTGTACGAACATGTCTACAGTAATGGTTCCAGCATGTTGAAACCGGAGAACAAGAGGAAAGTGCTGCCCCTCCTCCAATGGCTTTTTCAAGCCAATCAACATCAGATGCGATTTGCCCGGCTCCAAACGGACGGTTTTTCCTGCGGGAATTTCAAGAGTGTCGACTGAACGTATTTTCAGTACGCCATTGTCCTGAATTGCACGGTACAACTCAACCCGTGTAGCCACATCTGCTGTAGCGGAAAGCAGTTGATCCGACTTGTGGCCATTGTTTCTCAACCCCAGATAGCCTCTACCGTCGGCGCTCCCATTAGTAGGCGTAGCCCAGGGATGAGTGATCGTTATATCGCTCAACTTATAGCCATGGGCATTGACCCAAACCGGCCAACTCATCAATAAAAACACGACGAGAAAGGAAAACCGTTGCAAGTTCCATTTTCTGGAACCGATAGATGCGCGCTGGAGCATAGAGTTTCTCAACGATTGCACTCCGCAGGAACAACTCGGCAACTCTGCTCCTGACTGCCGCATTCATCCAGCGCCATTGCCTCGGCGACGGCTGGGGTATCACCCTGACCTGCTCCAAAACTTGTTGGACCCAAGGCAAGCGTACCGCACTGTCCCGGTCCAAACTCCAGGATGACCTGGCAATCGGCGACAGCGCAGTCCGCTAATGCCCGTTGCCGCGCCCGCTCTGGCTTAATGACCCGCCAGCGTAAAACCCAGTCCTGAGTACTGGGCGCGTAGGCCACCGCCCCGTAACCATCCCCTGCACTGGTATCAGTCGGTGCTGACGTATTGACGCTCGCGCAGCCTCCAAGAACCCAGATCAGCCCCCAAACCAACCACGCGCCTCTTGATGATCGCTTTTTCATGGTTTAAGGCTCGCACTGCCACGTCCGGCTTTGCCGTAACCGTCGTCCGGTACTTCGCGAATAACCCCCGGTTTTGCCGATCGGACACCGTCGCCACCCTTGCCGCCGCCGCTGCCTCCGCTGCCTGCACCACCGCCGCTACCTCCGCTGCCTGCACCACCGCCGCCATGATGGGCATAGGCTGCAGGCAAGGTGAGCGGATTATGCGGCAATGGCATGAGCAGAGCGAAAGCCAAAATGATTCCTGCTACCCGACAGGGTGCCGCAATGCTAGAGCGGCAGTTCGTCCGAAAGGATAGATGCGATGAAATTAGCGAGCGGAGGTTAAACATGGGTATTGAGTTCCAGAATGATCAATAGCAGCGGGGATGGCGTTCGAAATTGCCAAAGGGGTCAGCAAAGCGCGTATCGCAGAGAAATTCCCAGTCCGTTAGGCTCTTGAGAAATTCGATAACATCCTGCTTTTCCTGAGGGGTCAGCGAGAAGCCCACAATCAGTTCGCTCCTAAAGGGACTCCGGGCGCCGTCCCCCGCCAATGGTCCTTCGCGGATCAACCGTCCACCACGGGCGTAGTGATCGATCACTTCTTCCAGAGTAGCGATAGATCCGTCATGCATGTAAGGCGCGGTGAGTTCAATATTGCGCAAAGTTGGGGCGCGAAACCGTCCCATGTCCGCAGGTCGTTGGGTAAATTCCCACAACCCCCGATTGTCCAATGGATAGTCGCCCCTACCGCCGATATTGTAGAGGCCATTATTGTGAAACTCCGCCTGAGAGATCGTCGTGCCCGAATGACTTACGGACTGGGTGAAATTGAAACCGCCGTGACAATGAAAGCATTCCATACGTTCGGAAAAAAACAACTCCTGCCCGCGCCGCGCGGTTTCGCTCATGGCGTCGCGATTGCCCTGAAAAGTCGACTGGTCAAAAGGTGAGTTGCCCGAAATCAGGATGGATTCAAAAGCGGCGATAGCCTGGGCGACCTGGCCCGCATTGAAGGGGTCGGTTTCACCCGGATAGGCTGCGGCAAATAGTTTTTGATACAGGGCGTCATGGCGAAAACGATCCAGAATCTCCATTTCGTGATCACTCCAACCGAGTTCCACCGGAAATTCGCCGAATATCGGGATCAACGCTTGCACATGAAGTTTAGTGAGGACTGGGTTAGCCCAATTGAACGCGGCATTGTAGACCACGTTGGTCAAACTCATGGCGTTGCGTGGATGCGCCTCGCCGGTAGCGCCGATCGCGGTAACGCGGCCATCGCTGAATGCCCGCGCCGGCTGATGGCAAGAAGCACAGGCCATGGTCTGATTGATCGACACTCGCGGGTCGTAGAACAAATGGCGTCCCAATTCCACCTTAGCCTCGGAAAGTCGGTTTTTCTTAAACATCCGAGGTTTTGGAAAACCCTTTGGCAAGGACCACACGTAGGTGGAACGAGCAGGATTGGCTCGCGCCGCTGCGGGCGACTGGTGATCCTGAGCGACCGCAGCGCTGCCCCCAACCGCCAGCGCCAGACCTAGCGCTAGGAT
>JAGRHM010000769.1 GCA_020445005.1 Candidatus Competibacteraceae bacterium
CGGAGCCGGTGCCTGCGCCGGAGCCAGTGCCGGCTCCAGAGCCAGTGCCGGTGCCGAAATCCGCGCCGGCTGCAAAGCCACGGCCCGAATCTAAACGCAGCCTGGAGGAGGAATTAAACTCGCAATTCGATTCGACTACGCAAGAACTGGAGCAGCGATTGCGTCGAAGAACGCCTTAAGATGGCGAGAACATCAAGCTTCAGAGAATTACTGCCCACTACTGGCTGCGCCCCGTTCCAGGAGTCCCTACTTTTATGAATCGGTTTTTCGTTGGCAGTCTGCTGTTATTGCTCAATCTGATCGTTTGGACGCCGGCCATGGCGGCTGACGCCAACGCGCAACCGGTCGGCATGGTCACAGGTTCCAAAACCGGCACCTATATTCAGTTTGGCAACAACATTGCCGAAATTGCTAAAACGGTGGGACTGGATATTCTGGTGAAAGATTCCCGAGGCTCCATCGACAATATCCGGCGTATGAACAGCAAGGAAAATGCGGCATTGGGGATTGTGCAATCCGATGTGCTGGGATTCCTGAGCCGATCCGAAAGCTCGGAAATGCGTCAACTCGCCGGTCGATTGCGTTTGATTTTTCCGTTTTATAATGAAGAAGTTCATTTGTTCGCCAATAAATCCATTCAATCGTTTGGCGATCTTCAGGGTAAACGGGTCGTCGTCGGTGAGGAAGGCAGCGGAAATTGGTTGACCGCGATCAATCTTTTACAACTGACTGGAGTCAAGCCAGGAGAATTGCTGCAAATCGCGCCTTTGCCGGGGGTGACCGCCGTTCTCAAAGGCGAGGCGGATGCGATGTTTTATGTGGCGGGCAAACCGGTCAGCTTATTCACTAAAGTGGGCAACTTGATCAATAAACCGGAGTTCGCCGCGATGCTGGCGAATGTCCATTTCGTACCGCTTGAGGATCCGCAAATGCTGCATGAATATGCAACTGCTCGAATTGGTCCAGCCGACTACGAATGGCTGGAGCATGAAACGCCGACGATTGCGGTGAAAGCGGTGCTGATGAGCTTTGACTTTTCCGGCAAGCAAAGCGCCTATTTCGCACAGCGCTGCAAGCAGTTGGCGGTACTGGGTCAAGCCATCCGCGCTAACCTCGACGCCCTGCGACAAACCGGTCATGCCAAGTGGAAGGAAGTCAATCTGGAAGAAAAAGTCGGCATCTGGCCCCTCGATGCGTGCTCCCGTGATGCGTCCAAGCCCGGCGGCTCGAAGGTTGATCTCACCCGCGAATTGGAAAAAATATTACTGAATCAGCGGAAAGTACCGCATACGATCATTTCGGCAGCCTGAACTCCATTATTGATGACTTGGGGAGAAGATTGATGCGATTTACCACGATGGTTTTGATTCTGACGCTCATAATTGGAACAAATACGACGCTGGCTCAGGATAAACCACCCGACGCCCGCCTGGAACTTTCCAGTACTTCGTTCGGCCTCTTATTCGGTTACAGCCAGGGGAAGGGAACCTTGCTTTTCCAGGAGCGGGAATATCCTTTCTCGGTTTCAGGGATTAAGATCGCTACATTGGGCGTTAGCCAGATCAATGCCCTTGGCCAGGTCTATGGGTTGCAGGAAATCGCCGATTTTTCGGGAAACTATGCCGTCGTCGGGGGGGGGCTGACCCTGGTTCAGGGTGGAGGCGGTGCCCTGTTGCGCAACGGTAAGGGCGTGACTCTCTACCTGCAGAATCTGCAACAGGGTCTTGATCTGACGCTGGGCGGCGGCAGATTCTCGATCACGCTCGATGAACCGGAATCTGTTGCCGAATCTTCTCCGGCAGAGATGGAAAAAGCCTCTACGCCCTAGAGTGCGTCACTCAACCAACCCATCCGAGTCGCGAGGCGCGGCAACCCATGATTGAGCAGGTTCTTCTTAGCAGCGGTTCCTTTGACAGAGTGCGGGAAATCGGTGGTTTTGGCCAGCCGCTGCATACGCTTTATCCCCAAATCCAGGCGGTGCTTGCTAACGAATTGGGCGGCGACGCCGCGCAGTTATTGGCGGAACCGGTCGTGGATCGCGCCCATAATCGTATTGACTGGTATACCGAGAGCGACCCTGAGCGTAAACCCATCGTGTTAAGCGATTTACCTGCAGAGCAGCGTCAGTCGATCCTGCTCGGGGTTCAGACGCAATTGCAGCGTGGGCGGGAGTTGTCGGAACGCTATGCGGCTTCCGGCGATCCTCAACGGGTGCAGTTGGCGGCAATGCTTAAGGCGGCGCTCGGGTCGCCAACGGAAAACGATATCTTTTTAGTTGAAGATCGCCCTGTGTTGGCGCATTGGGGTTTTACCACCGACCGCCCCTGGGAGATGGGCGGGGCCGTTCGCCGCTCCCCCGAACCATCGCCGCTTCCAGCCGAAACCTCACAAGATGTGGCGATACCGGACGTTGAGATGCCCGAACTGGCGTCCAGCGCCGTGTCTGCAGCGTCGGTGACCGAATCCCCGGAACAGTCCACGCCTGTCCTGGAACCTGCATCCGCGCTTGAGACGCCGGAGCCACCGTCCGCACAGTCTGCACCCCCCGCAGATACCCCGGCGTCTTCGCTACCGTTGCCGCCTTCTACATTAACCGCGTCGTCGGAACCTGGGACGACAACGCCGCTGCCGGACAAATTAGAGCCGTCTCCGACTGGAGAGCATCCAGGCAACCGGTTATGGCGTTATGTCGTGGTGGGTTCCTGGTACTTCTGGGGTGTCGTCCTGTTGGCCGTGTTGCTGGCGCTGGGGACTTTTCTATGGGTTTTCACTCAAACTTCCGCGCCGCTGATCGCCGAATCAAACCAGGCGCCGCCGAATATCGCCTCCGATCCCGCATTGCGGGAAGCGTGGAAAATTGAACAGACGTTGCGCGCCGAGCTTGAGCAGCGGCTGATACAGCTTGCTGAGCAACGCGCCCGGTGCCCACTGCCGGTTGATACAGAGAGCGCCTCGGCAACGCCCATGGTTGTAGCGCCAAAGGATGGCGATGTGGCGACTACGGTTGCAACGGATGACTCTCCTCGCCTGCAAGCGGGAGAGGGGTTAGCAGAGAGTGCTGGAGATTCGACATCAGCCTCCCGCTCCCACACGGCGGAGGTGACGGGAACCGAACGTTTATCCCCTGTCGAGCCCATGAGCCAGGATAAGGCGCAACCCACGCCCGATCCGGTCGCGCCCCTGGCGCGGACCCTGGAAGAAGAGTTGGAGGGCTCCCGAGCCGTTGTAAGCGCGCCTGGAGTTGCTGGAGCCGCTGGAACGGCTGGAGCGGCAGACGCCTCAACGTCTCAATCGCCTGTCGAATTAACGGTACAGGCTGACCCGACCCCTGAGGAGCGTCAGGAATTTACCAACCGTTTGTCCGCTACTGGCGCGGCGATTGGCGAAATCACTGCGACATTATTGTGGAATGGTAATGCTGATCTGGATTTGGTCGTGCTGTGTCCGTCTGGTGAAATGCTGGATTACCAGAATCCTCATGAGTGTGGCGGCACTCTGGACGTCGACGCCAACACTGCTCGCGACAGTCTGAGCGATCGTCCGGTGGAAAATGTATTCTGGCCCGCCGGTCAGGCGTTGCCAGGAACCTATCGGATTATCGTCCGTTACGCGCCGCGCAAGGATGAACAACAACCTCAATCAACGTCCTTTCAAGTCCGATTGATTCGCAACAACCAGGAAAAGGTTTTCAAGGGCATGGCCAAGCCTCGCAAGGCGTCGCCGGTTACGAACTTTACCGTGGAGCGTTGAAATTACATGACCCGCCAGGAATACGCGCAATTCACCCTCTATGACGCCGAGACCGCGATCCCCCGCTATCAGCGCGCCTGGGTTTGGGGAACGGCGGCTTTGGCGATTCTGTGCTGCGGCGCAGCGGCTGGCTGGCTGCTCGGTGGTCTATTAGCTGCGCATTCTCCGGTCGGAGCCGATAGGTGGGCCGTGGATAAGGCAGCATTGCTGGTCCAGCAGAAAGCCGCCAATGAACAGTTGCGTGAACGAATTGCCGGATTGGAGCAAGCGCTGGCGGGCGATGTGTGCGCCCCGTCAGTGCTGAAAGCGCTGACATCGGATGTGGGCGATCGCTGATTACCCTATAATATTATGGTTATTTGATCTATTTTTATGCCAAATGCCGATATATTAGGAGTCTGCTTGCGAGTGATAACCTATTGAATCGCTGGTAAGCTAGCGCCTGTAAAAGCTCAACTTCCATCGAGAAACGTTATTATAAGGAGATCATTTAATGTCCAGTTTTTCGGTTCGCATCAACTGGCGACGCACAACGCCAGATTTCGACTATAAGACCTTTGATCGCAGTCACACTTGGCGTCTTGCCGGTGGACAGACGGTGAACGGATCAGCTGCGCCAGAGTATTCCGGCAATCCTGAGATGAGTAATCCCGAAGAGGCTCTGTTAGCCGCGCTGTCCAGTTGCCATATGCTAACTTTTCTGGCGATTGCAGCGATCAAGAAGTTGGTGGTGGACAGCTATGAAGATCAACCGACGGCTGAACTGGGTAAGAATGAGAAAGGCAGGATCATGATGAGTCGTTTGACTTTGCGGCCTCGGGTGGTTTTTAGCAGCGATACAGCTCCCAGCACCCAAGTGCTGATGGATTTGCATCGCAAAGCCAAGGAAAACTGTTTCATCGGCAATTCATTGTTAAGCGAGGTCATTCTGGACCCGGTTTTTTAACCGTGATGAACGTTAAGGGGTATATTGCACCGCTGGTTCGCTTATTCTATAACTCATATCAGATGACGCGCTGCTTAGGAGGCACAGTACGGTATGTGGAAGTTGGGTCAACGGATCATGTTCATGGGGATTCTAGTGGGATTGAGCGGTGGGTGTGCTCCCAACATTGTTGAGCAACGGCAGCCGCCGCTCCCGCTGACGACGGCTCGCGATCCGGCGCTACGCGAACCTTGGTTGTTGATAGACACCAAGGCGGACAAACTGATGGTCATGCGCGATCATCAGCCGCTTGAGGTTTTCGATCAAATCGCCGTAGGTAGCAGCGGTGCTGGATTGAAACACCGGCGCGGCGACAATAAAACCCCGTTGGGTGTATTTCGGGTCGGCTGGGTCAATGATCATAGCCGGTTCAAGAAATTCATTGGTCTCGATTATCCTAATCCTGATTATGCTGAACGAGCGCTGCGCGAACGCCGCATCGATCATTTAACTTATGAGCGTATCCGCGCCGCCTGGATGAGTGGCCATACCCCCCCACAAAACACGCCATTGGGTGGACAGATTGGCATTCATGGCGTGGGTGCCGGCAATCCACAAGTACATGAGGCCGGCATCGACTGGACGAGCGGTTGTGTGGCGCTGAATAATGCGCAAATTGATGCGCTTAGGCCGTGGGTGAAGGTCGGGATGCGGGTTGAAATTCGTTAAAAGTATTATTTTTGCCACTGTGCGCAAATTGAAATTCCGTTATATAA
>JAGRHM010000770.1:0-858 GCA_020445005.1 Candidatus Competibacteraceae bacterium
GCCATTTTGCCCGCTTGATCTTTGGCGGCCTCCGTCGCCATGCTTTTCACATCCGCCGCCCCGGCCCCGCTGGATAACAACAAGGTCAGGCTGGTGGCCATCAGGATCGGTTTGAGGGTCATTGTTTTTTTACTCCTTCATATCGGGGTTGGTGAACGAGAAGCCCTCGGGGGTCGAACCCCCTACGCGGATCGCGGCTTCCACGCTTTGAGTGTAGCGGATCAACGGTTCGGTGAGGATGGTTCGAGGACATCAAACGGAACCCGTCCTGATCCACACTCGGGTGCGGTTATGAACCGGCATCGGCTCATCGCGCAGCAATCGCAGGCCATGAGCCCGCGCGAGGCGGTCGAGATCAGCGACATCCCGAAGACCGCTGGCCGGGTCGCGGTCTTTCAGAAAAGCATCGAAGGCCGCGTTACTGGCGCTGGTGTAGCGCCCTCCCTCATTGAAGGGTCCGTACAGGCAGAATGCGCCACCGGGTTGCAGCACCCGGCCCACCCCTCGGAATAAACCCGCCACGGCCAGCCAATGCATGATGTGGGTAGTATTGGCGGAAAAGACGCCGGCGGCCTGGGTGACCGGCCACGATTCCTGGCGCGTGTCCAGCGCCAACGGTGGGCGCAGGTTCGGTAATCCGGCTTCCGCGACCCACAGCCCAATACCCGGCAGGTGGTCCGCCTGATCCGTCGGCTGCCAGTCCAGATGCGGTAATGCCCGGGCAAAATGCACCGCATGTTGCCCGGTGCCCGCGCCGATCTCCAGCATCAATCCCGGTTCGCTAAAAACGTCCCGTAATACTTTGAGAATCGGTTCCTTGTTCTGTTCGCAGGCTTCGGAATAAGGTTTGGCGTAAAG
>JAGRHM010000770.1:980-2621 GCA_020445005.1 Candidatus Competibacteraceae bacterium
AAACAATGCGCGTAACCCTCCTCTCCGTGCACCGAGTTTCGAGAATGGCCAAAACACCCCTTCGAGAGACGATCAACCGGCGTAAAGCCGCATCCTCGCTGGATTGCTCATTCGTAAGCGTACTGGGTAATTCCGAATGCTGAGGTGTCCCCTATACTGTTATCAGCCCATCAGCATGGGGCCGTTTTGTGTGCGCTTCACGATAAGCACTGGCGGTCCCCCCAACCGCCTTTTTTATGCCGGATTGGGTGGAATCCGCATCGAGTGTCGGCGCTTGTGAACGGCGATATTGAGCAACTGATGGCTATCTTTGATAAAGCCTCTCCAACAAGGGGATGACGATGAAAAGAAGCGTTGCATTAATGCTGCTGGCGACCGCTGCGCCGGCTCATGCGGAAACCATCACCTCTGCCGAGTAGGGCGAGAGATGGCCGTTTACGGTGAATGAAGGCCTCTTGAAGTGCTGGCCTCCCCGCGCGGTGGTATTCCAGACGAGCGAAAGAACTTACAACATCAACGCAGCAGCAACATCTCACTACAAGAAAAATAAGGCGATTGAAGAACTATGGAAGCCTGACCATCGTAATCCCGACCAAGAAATCGCTACCGAAGAAATTATTAAACGCGGTTTGAAGCTCTGTCCGTAATATTCTGAGAGAGAACCCTGCTTGCCGTTCCTCACCTTGATGCGGGACAGGCGGCGCTTGCGGTGGGGAGATGGCGGGCGTGGGCATCATCACGCCCGGTTGGGTGCGCAGGATCATCACGCACCGCACACGGCGATCCGTGATACGAGGATGTCGGCACCCGGTTATGCAGGCAGGCCAAGGACTCCTGATAAGGGCGCGACCACGCTGAGCCATTTTCCTCTAAAGCGGATAGTGGAATAACCGACGGTTCCAGTCAGAATTGACCCGGTTCATCGGGTCGAAGCGAAACGGGCTCTTCGGCGCGAGGGCGCATAGAATCACTCTAGGTGATTCATCTCTATTGGATTTTAAAAACTGGCATGGTCGCTGCTCTCTCCTCCACAAGTCGTTGCGATGCGCAACCCCACCTTGAGATAACTGGAGAGCACCTCATGACCTCACTGCACCAAACCCTCACCGCTTTGAGCCTGGCCAGTCTTGTGGCGGGAACCGCCCCGACGTTGGCCGCAACCCCGTTGTCGCTCACCGTGTCCGACTTTGTCGTCGTGACCGACCCGGCCACCGCCACCGGCGAACCGATGGCCCTGGGCGAGTGGGAAGGCCATCGCCCCTGGAAAGCCTTGACCTTTGAGATCCCCGAAGACTTTGGGCCGAATCGCTTACGCCAGCCCTACGAACTGGTCGTGCAACTCAATCTGAGCAGCACCAACAAGTCCAAGTACAACGCGCTTTATCTCAATCCGGAAGGCTTTTCCCCGCGCACGTTTCGCGGCTGCGATGATGTCCAAAGCGACCGGTACGAACCGGAGCGGATCGGCTTCCTGCCGTATGTCGAGCATGAGCATTGGGATTTCTACCATCAGGCCCTGCCGTCCTCGAATCTACGTCCGGGGGAAAATGTCCTGCTGATTTGTGCGCGCAATGAACACGGCGGCGGCTGGGGCGATCTGGATAACTTTTATCTGAAAGACATCGTCCTGCATTACCGCAA
>JAGRHM010000771.1 GCA_020445005.1 Candidatus Competibacteraceae bacterium
AGAGCTTAAGTTGGCGCGTATGCCCCTTCGGGGTCCGCAGGAGTGAGCTCGGTCCGGTAGCCACTGTGGATACGCAGCGGTTGGCGAATGCCACAGGCACGCATCCAGGTTTGCAGGCCGAAGAGCAGGTGCATTAACTGCAGATCCATCGCGGTGACCTGTTCCGCCGGCACATCCCGGAGCAGATAACACAACAGCGCATAACCATCCGGCGCCACCGCGTGGTCCTGATAGTACAGCACACGACCCTCTTCCTGCGTCTGCAGGCGATGCAACCAGAGGGTTCGATGGGGAAAACCCGAGTTTGGGGGTTGCCAAACGCGCGCGGCTCCACGCAGGATCTCGGGCCAAGCCAGCAGGCCGCCAGCCAACCCCGCGACACCCCTTTTCAAGACGGTGCGACGCGTCGGCATAATCGATTTTCCCCATGAACCGGGGCCAGCAGTGGCGACGGGCTCGTGGAAACCCCTGACCCGCACGACCCGCTTTCGGGTGAAACCGACCGAGGAGGCCAGGGCCACACGGTGTCAATATAACGCGAGAGTCGCCCCAAGGCGCTGTGGTCCTCCTCCGTAGCTTCCCATGCCTGCAACGCCAGCGCCGCCCACTGGTAGGGGTTGGGCAGGACAGGAACACTCGCACCCTGCTCTCCCGAGGCTTCGGGATCGGATCCCGGATTTTCAGAACTCAAGGCGGGATGGGTTGCGGGAATCACGATGGGATTAAGGGTTGATTCCTCGTCCGGCAGTGGATCGGTGCGGGGTACACAAACCCCTTGCCGGAGTTGCCAGGTCGGATGGCGGTCCAGAACCAGGTCCGCGATCCCCTGTGCGTCCCGCGCCGCCCGGAAGATTTCGCGGTGATCCCGGCGCAACAGATCCAGATAATGATCGAGATAGGCCGCATGGCTTTCCAGATCATACTGAATACCCAGTTCTGCGCCGAGGAATGCACTGGCCAATTCCGCACGTAATTCTTCACGGGCATATTCCGGGGCGTCTCGATGGAAACAGAACGGTCGATTCAAGCGCTCGGGATGGCCGGTCCAGTGCCCCAGTTCGTGATAGGCGACGCCATAATAGTGGCCGCTGCTGGGAAAACGCGCGAGCGGCGGCAGATAAATAGCATCTTCGGCGGGTCGATAAAACGCCAGACTTCCGGTGTGGACGATCCGGGCGCCACTGCGGCGCAGAATGGCCTCCAGATGCGCCTCCCGATCCCAAGTGGGATGGACCTCCTCGGTCGCTGGCGTGCCATACGCTTCCTCCAAGGTCGGGATGCCCTCAATCTGTGAGGCGTGAAAGACGGTATGCGCGCGCAGCAAGGGAATGGTCTTGCGCCGGGGCCGTCCGTCTTCGTCTAGCAGCGGTTCCGCCTCGGCATCATTCGGGTCGTGGATCTCGAGCCGCTTGAAAAAGTAGATGGTGGCGCCCTGCTCCCCCGCCCTGACCTGCCAACCGCGTGTTTTGGCCTGTTCGTACCCGCACCAGCGGGGGTCGAAAAAGGACAGACCTGTGGCTTGCAAAAGCAGAATATTGATGCCTTGATACGCCTTGCCGGTCACCGCATTGAGCGGCAAGGCCGGCACATGCGGCGCGCGCGGGCGATCCCACGGTTGTCGCCAAGGGGCCGCGCCGTTCTCGATCATGGCAATAATCCGGTCGGTCACTTCCTGGTAGTGATTGCGGGAGAGTCCACCGCCACGCCCTGGGCGGGGTTCTCGTGGCCCCCCGGTGGGGGTTCGGCGTCGACGGGTTGCGGCCATTTCATTCACTTCACGCACTGCGTTGGGAGAGGGAGACTCGCCTCCAAGAGTATCGGAGGATCGGGGGGGTGACGGGACAAGTAAGGTCGTCACCGCGTTCTGAATTTGCGCCTTCAGCGCGGCCATACCGCCCAAAACCTGCACATCGTTGAAATCGGTCGGCCGACTCTGGACGTCCAGGCCCGTGAAGTCCGGGAACAGCACCACGCCGTTGACGGCCTGCGCCGCCTGAGCGGCGGCGGCGCGCCCCGGATTATGCGGGGTATAGCGATCATCGTCGCCGGCAATCACCAGCGTCGCCGTGCGATGTCGCTGCCGAAGGCGCATCGCGACCGTTGGGAGATTACCGGCATGGAAACACACCACGACCAGCGCGCCGCTGGCGCGATGCAGGCTCGCACCGGTGGCATAGCCCTCACACAGCAGGATCGTCTTCGCGTTGTCCAGCGCGCCAAGGAGATGGCAATGTCCTTCAACCGCACCCGCTTTCAAATAGCGTTTTTCGCCTTTAGCGCTGATAAACGCCAGCGAGTGCAGGGCGCCGTCGAGATCGCAGACCGGCACGAGGAGGCATGAACCCCGTTGGCGCAAGCCGACCGCCGCCACCTGTTTTTTGACCAAATAGGGATGCTGGGCATC
>JAGRHM010000772.1 GCA_020445005.1 Candidatus Competibacteraceae bacterium
GCGTCATCCATGTTCAGCACCGCGATTGAAGCCAGCGTCGTATCCGGCGAGTAAAGGAAGACCACCGCTGAAACCGTGGTCATGGCGTTAATGAAGAAGTAAATCCCGATATCCAGAATCGCCGGTAGGCACATCGGCGTCGTCACCCGCCACAGGGTGCGATAAAACGGGGTTTTCAGCGAGGCCGACACTGACTCAAATTCCGGATCGAGCTGCTTGAGCGCGGTCAGCGCCGTGAGGTGGCTGACGGTGTAGAAATGAGCGATGGTGGCCAGCACCAGAATCGCCATCCCGCCATACAGAAAATTCAATGGATTGCCTGGCGCATTGAAGAAGAAGATATACGCCAGTCCCAGCACCATCCCCGGCACCGCCATGGGAATCAGCGCCAATATATGCGTCGCCGTCCGCAACGGCTTCGCTACCCGCGATTTCTCCACCAGATAAGCGCCGACAAACACCACGAGGCTGCCGAATATCGCCGTGTACAGGGCCAGACGAATCGAATTGCTGTAGGACGCCCAACTGCCGCCGTCCGCGGTGCTGAAGTCATAATGACTCAGGGTCAGGCTGAGGTTATATGGCCAAAGCTTGGCCAGAGAAGCGAAGGCGGCCATGCCCAGAATGCCCAGGATCATGACCGCCACCAGGCTGACCAGGCCCAGCAACGCCCAGTCGCGGGGGGGACTCGGCTTGGGTTGATAAGGCACGGCGAGACTGGATACGGCGGAACTCTGCCGGGTTTGCGCCCAGCGTTCAACAAAGAACGCCACGGCCGCCGGCAATAACAAAATCAGCGACACCACCGTACCCATCTGAAAGTTCTGCTGTCCGACGACTTGTTTGTAAATATCGGTCGCCAGCATGTTGAACTGACCGCCGATCACCTTGGGCACCCCAAAGTCGGTGATGATCAGGGTAAAGACGACAAAAGTCGCGCTGATCAGACCATAGCGCGCGCCCGGCAGGGTCACCGTGATAAAGGTGCGCCAGGGACTGGCGCCCAGGGATTCCGAGGCTTCGTAGAGCCGAGCGTCAGCCGTGGACAGAGCCGTAATCAGGATGATCAGGGCATGAGGAAAGGTCCAGAACACCGAACCCATGACAATGCCAATGGGTCCGTAAATGCTTTCCCCAAACAGCCAGTCCTTCAACACGCCCTGGTTACCGAACAAGTAGATCAGCGCAATCGCCGACAGCAGAGACGGCGCGAGAAGCGGTGCCATTGCCACCAGCCGGAAGAAGCCCTTGAGCGGAATGCAACTGCAGGTCAGGGTGTATGCAAAACCAAAGGCCAGAACAATTACGATCAGCGTCGCCAGCGTGGAGACCCAGAGACTGTTCCAAATGGCGCTGGAGAGGGCGGGGTTGGTGAAATAGTTGACGAAGTTGGTCAGCCCGACGAACGCGCCTTCCCGATCCTGCAAGCTTTTGCCCAGCATGATGGCCAGGGGCAGCAGCAGAGTCACCGTCAGGTAAGCGGCCAGGACCAGCAGTCCGCCGCCCATCAGCCATTCGTCGCGGCCCAAGTGGGGGCGAACGCGAGGCGCAGTCATGACGGCGGCTTCAGCCATAGGCATGTCCATCCTGGAATAAGCGAATGTTTTCGGAAGAAATATGCAGGTGCGTGGAATCGCGAGGATGCAAATCCAGCTCGCGCGCCTGTTGGCGGGGCAACTGCGCCCGCAGGCGATGTTCGCCGAGTTGCCCGCCACCCAGGCTGAGCCAGAAGAATGGTCCCATGAATTCCAGATCCTGCACTTCAGCCTGGAAGCTGTTAGCGTGACCGTTGGTGTGTCCGGTGCAGACCACATCCTCGGGGCGCACCGCCGCCTTGACGGTCGCGCCGGGGGCAAAGCCATTCACCATGCAGGCCAGCCGCGCCTGACCCAGTTGAATTTCGCCATGTTGCACCAGGGTTGCCGGCAACAGGTTCATTGCACCGATGAATTCGGCCACGAACAGGGAGGCAGGCTGATGATAAATTTCCAGTGGAGCGCCGACCTGCTCGATTTTGCCGTTGCGCATGACCACGATGGTCCGCCATGCTGATGGCTTCTTCCTGATCATGGGTGATCATAATGGTGGTGATGCCTAGCCGCCGTTGCAGCGCCTTGATTTCATCACGCAGATAAACCCGCACCTTGGCGTCCAGCGCCGACAGTGGTTCATCAAGCAGCAACAAGCCGGGCGATACGGCCAGCGCCCGCGCCAGCGCGACGCGCTGTTGCTGACCGCCAGACAACTGTGAGGGATACTTGTTGCCGCTGTCGGGTAATCCGATCAGCTCCAGAAGTTCCTGAACGCGCTGCCGAATCGCCGCTTTGGGCTGCTTGCGATTTTCCAGGCCGTAAGCGATATTCCGGGCAACGGTGAGGTTCTGGAACAGGGCGTAGGACTGGAATACGATGCCGAAATCGCGCTTGGCCGGTGGCAGGGCGGAAATATCCCGGCCATTTTGCTCGACCGTGCCGTGCGTTTGAATATCCAGACCGGAAATGGCCCGCAGCAGGGTGGTTTTGCCACACCCGGAGGGGCCGAGAAAACAGACAAACTCACCTTGATGAATGTCGATGCTGACGTCGTCCAGCGCGGTGAAATCGCCAAAACGCTTGGTGA
>JAGRHM010000773.1 GCA_020445005.1 Candidatus Competibacteraceae bacterium
CGAATGGTGATTGCCCATTTATCCGCGCCGATACGCGCCACTTGTACGCCCGGGGCCAGGCGCAGGGCTTCGGGAATGCGGGTGACGCCCGAACGGCGGATGTCATCTTGGGTGATGATGTACACGGCCGAGGCGGTTTCCGCCAGTTTCTGGGGTTTGCGGGCGGCGGACGTCACCTCCAGGTTCAGCAATTGGTCCAGATCCAGTTGCAACAGTTGTTCGATCACCTGTGGATCGAGCGCACCCTGGGCATACAACGTCGCAGGCGCTAAAACAGCGATACTCGCACAAAAAAGCAATGATTTGACAACATCTTCCATAAATTACTGATGAATCTTGCGGGCCAGGCGCAACAATTTGGAACTCAGTGATAAACCCGCACGATTGGCCGCCAGCAGATTAATATCAAACCGAATTTTTTGTTTTTCCATCGCCAGGTTAATAATACCTATGTGATTATTATTCCCAGGGACATCTATGATTGTCAAAATAGGCTTACTATTGATCTGTTTAATAAGAGATTCAATTTGTGATAGTTCCGATGAGTAGATGTAAAGGATGTGACAATTATCAATGTCTGTCAACTGACGAACGTAATCAATATGTAACTGCCTATTCTGAACGTATTTTTTTGTCAGAACCTGGATCGCGTTCCCATAAGGGTCCTGACCATACAAGCAAAGATTAAGGGTATTCCCAGATACTATGGGCCATTCAGTAAAGAGGGCAAAGTTGTACAGAATCGCCACTTTTAATTCAAACTCGGTCGGTTCCCGGACCTGAGCAAAAAGCTTGGTAATAAACGAAAAACTGATAAGCAGGATGCAGCAGGCGCACAGAAAGCTCCTAGGGAATAAGAAATAGTCTCGCTGGATTGTCATGGGTGCATCCTTTCAAAATTGCCAGAGCGCTTTGAGGTAAAGATTACGCTCAATTTCGCCAAGCACGGGTCCAACATCGGAGGAAAAGAATTCAGGGCGCCGGTTGTCCAACAGATTTTGTCCCACCAGAGAGAAGGTCAGATCAGGATGAGGCGACCAAGCCAGGCGCGCATCAAGCGTGGTGTAAGCGGGAATTTGTAGCGCCGGCAATTCGTCGACGTAGCGTAACCACAGGCTAAGTTCTGTCTTCGGCGACAAGGTCAGCGTTGACAGCAAAGAAAACTGATGACGAGGGCTGTTGCCTTCTGCTTCCACTTTGCCAATCGCCGAACCCTTGATATCGGCTTGCAGATAACTGTAACTGGCCTGCCATCGCCAATCATCGAAAGGGCGCCAGTTGGCGGCGATTTCCAGTCCGTAGGTATGACCACTCAAGTCGTTACCGGCATTGAGCGGCAAGACCAGGTGCGGCGTCGGTTCAAGCGCAGGGAAAGGAGCACCCGCCGTCGCCGAACGCAGATGCTCATAATCATTCCAAAACAGCGCTATGTCGGTGGATAGCCGTTGATTCCATTGTCGCCGCCAGCCGGTCTCATACGCGATAACCGTTTCGCTAGCAAAATCAGGGTTGCCGAAAAAGGTCAGTTGAATCGGCAAATCTGTGGGATTGCCAGGCGTTAGAGGCGGAATCACTGAGATGTCAGCGATGAGACCCGTTTCTGCCCGCGCTGGCGTGCGCACGGCGCGGGAGACAGCAGTCCACAGGCTCTCGGTTGGGGAAAGGCTCCACAGGAGCCGGGCGCTGGGCTGGAATTCCCAACCGGTGATGTCATTGTGCTCCAATTTGGCGCCCAGGGTCAGAAACAGATCAGATTGCAGGCTGATCTCGTCCTGCACAAAGCCACTGAACAGGTTCAGCTCTTTTTCGGCCGGCAGTACGACTGCGTTCGGCGTGGCCTTAAAGTCGTGGTGCGTCCAGCGATAGCTCAATCCCCAAAGCCAATCATGTCGGCCAGACGAAAGGAGTTGTTGCTGCCAATCCAGATCAAAGGTGCGCCAACGATGCGTCTGGTCATCAAATCGATAATCAAAAAAATCGTAATAGACTTGCAACGTATTATCAATCGCTTCAGTCCGGCGCTGATAGCGAGTCATCAGATTAAAACCCTGCGAAGATGTAGCGACATTGGCTGGAATGTTATAGGGCGGCAGCAAAGAAACATCGGTGTTGGAAGTGCTGAATTCGCCGCTGTCATCGTAGCGTACATCGCCCTGGACAGTCAGAGATTCCTGAGCGCTGAGGCGGCTGTCCACCCGAAAACCCGCCTGCCCTGCTCGCCATCTGTCGTTGGCGTCCCGACCATCGGCGGTGACGCTGGCGTCCTGATCAAAACCCTTGGCGTAGACCCGATAGGCGGTGTCGTCGCCCCAGCGTCCTCCGTGCCGCATCGTTAACTCACCACGGTCTTCAGTCCCGACGCGAGCGGTGACCAGTGTACCCTGCGTCCGCTCCGCCGATTTGGTGATGATGTTGA
>JAGRHM010000774.1 GCA_020445005.1 Candidatus Competibacteraceae bacterium
AAGACCGGCAAGAGACCCTGCGCACCCAAGCCCAGGGACTCTACTGGTGTCATCCGGGGATGCGGTCTTGAGCCGCTCACCCGTCGCGATTGTTGGTCGTTTCCGCCAGTTCCGGTTTGGTGTGATAGCCGCGCGGGGTGTAAACCCACGGGCCAACGCGCCGGGTTTCGCTGTTGCCGACCAATACCAACGACAACATATTCAGAGGCTCTGGATCGAGTTCGCCCAAGGTAGTCATCGTGAGTTCTTCACCCTTGCGCGTGACGTTGAAAGCGACGATCACTGGGGTTTCCGGTTGACGATAACGGAGCAGGATTTGCCGGGCTTCCAGCAATTGCCAGGAGCGCTTGTTGGAAACGGCGTTGTAGAAGGCGATGGCGAAATCGCCCTGGCCGGCCAAATCAATGCGTTTGGCAATCAATTCCCAGGGCGTGAGCAGATCGGACAGGGAAATCACGCAAAAGTCATGCGCCAGCGGTGCGCCCACCCGAGCCGCCGCCGCTTGCATGGCCGAAATACCCGGAATCACCTCAATTTGAACTTCCGCCCATTCCGGTTTTGGTTTGCGCGCCAACAGTTCGAACACCACCGTGGCCATCCCGTAAATACCGGCGTCGCCGCTGGAAATCAGCGCGGTGGTGCGACCGCTCGCCGCGAGGTCCAGCGCCAGCGCAGCGCGGGCGATCTCTTCGCCCATCGGCGTCTTGTGGCGGGTCTTGCCCGCAGTCAACTCACCCAGCAGATTCAGGTACAGCCCATGACCGGCCAAGTCGGTGCAGGATTCCAGCGCGGCGTGAGCAGCGGGGCTGAGGTGCTCCAGCCCGCCGGGGCCAGCACCGATAATGTAGAGTTGGTTCATAACAATCTCATTTTTCAAATGATTGTGGTGTTTTTACTCAGTGGAAAAGTGCGCGCAGCGTACACGTAGACTAGGCTATGGATAGTTTGCTGAGGAAAGAGCAGGAAAATTTAACATCCGACAGCGAAGATAAGACCATGCAGAAGATGCTATTTGCTATTGCTGGACTTGGTTTTTCTTTTTTGACTCATCCAGTTCTTGCTGATGAAGCTGCTTTTGTCGAGGCTTGTTTGTCATCGACCAATATTGAGCGGTCGACCTGCGAATGCACCGCCCAAAAGGCGAAACAGGAGCTTTCCCCGAAGGGATTTGAGTTTGTCGTCGCGACGCTGCGCCGGGATGATCCGGTGACAGCAAAGTTGCGCGCGGAAATGACTGTTCAGGAACTGACGCAAGCGGGGACATTCATGGCGCACGGTCCGAAACAGTGTACTCAAGAGAGCTGAAAGGTATTCCGCTGCGCTTTATGCAGGCTACGTATTCCTGTCATTTCTCGTAACCCGGTTTGAAGGAGCAACAACCTTGATGACGACCCTGTTAGCGTTTTCCGATGGAACCGGCTTCTTGACGCGGTATGCTGATTTTCCATCCGATTGTATTGCGCCCCGCCATGTCGATGTCTGGCGTCCACCGGGTGAGCAGGCCGGTTCGGAAATCCGTTACCCGGTCATCTACATGCACGATGGTCAAAATCTGTTCGATCCCGCTCTGTCCTTCATCGGCGTCGATTGGGGCATGGATGAGGCCATGCTGCGCCTGATCCAGGAGGGGCGCCAACCCGGCGCGATCATCGTGGGCGTCTGGAACAGTCCCTTGCGTTTGCAGGAATACATGCCGCAGAAGCCACTGACCACCTCCGGCGCGCAACACATTCTGAGTCAGTTTGTTGAACAAGCCGGGGGAGCGCCGCTGTCGGACGGATATCTACGATTTCTGGCCGAGGAACTCAAGCCGTTTATCGATGCGCACTATCCGACCTTACCGGATGCCGCGCATACCCTGGTAATGGGATCGAGCATGGGCGGGCTGATTTCGTTGTATGCATTGATCGAGTATCCCGAGGTCTTCGGCGGTGCAGGTTGCCTTTCCACCCACTGGCCACGCGGGGAAGCGGCGTTGGTGGATGCGCTGGGCGCCGCCTTGCCGCTGCCGGGTCAGCATCGACTGTATTTCGATTACGGCACCGAAACTCTGGATGCTGACTACGAACCCTGGCAACGGCGGATGGATGAATGGCTGCGGAACGCCGGTTACCAGGAAGGCCAGGATTGGTTGACGCGAAAATTCCCAGGCGCGGAGCATTCCGAACGGGCGTGGCGGGTGCGGGTTGACTTGCCGCTCAGGTTTTTACTTCATGGTGAAGTCGTCGGGTAAAGGCAGGTCA
>JAGRHM010000775.1 GCA_020445005.1 Candidatus Competibacteraceae bacterium
CATACCCGTCGCGGATGCGGAGGTTGGGAATGCCCAGCCATTCCTCGATCAGTGTGTATAACTCCGTTTTGGGCACGGCGCGCTGGGCGTCCTTCTTCCAGCCGCCGCCGAAGAACACCAGCGATTGCGGGTTCAGGCGCAAAGGTTCCAGCTCCAGCGCCTGCATCCGGCTCAGCATGGCGTGCAGGAAGGCGGGAAAGCCCAGCAGGCGCACCGGCAAGCCTTCTTCCGCGTACTTCTGGAGGGTGTGGATGCAGCCGAAGGGGTCGTATTCATGCCGGCCGCCGCCGATGTGGCGCAGCGCATAGCCGACCCGGTTGACCGGGGCGAACCGGGCCAGGAACTGGTTAGTGAACGCGGTGCCGACCTTGCTACCGGTAACCGGTTCATAATTGAAAATCAGATAGTTGACCGGTTGATCGGGAGTATGCCAACCGTAACGGGCGAAGATGCGCGCCACCATGTCCTGGCCGACGCCCAACGACCAGGCGTCGAAGAACATCTGCGATTTCTGACCGGTGGTGCCGGAAGAGGTCAGATGCGTGGTCACCGCCGCCCGGTCGATGGATAGCACTTCATGTTGCTTGAAGAAATTGGCGTGAATCGGTGGAATAGCCGCGCAATCAGCGACCGTCTCCAAACGCTCCGGAGTGAAATTTCGCAGCGCGGCCAGTCGGCTGTAGAACGGGCAGTGGGCGATATGCCAGGCGCAGATTTCGCGCATGGCGCGGACAAACAGGGCATCGCTGACCGCATCCTGACAGTAGGGGTCAGGCAGAGTGCAGAGTTCGGCGGTCGCAGCCAGCCGGACGGGATCAGGCGGACTTAAGGCATTCATTCTTGTTTTCCTTGCGAGGGGGTGGCGACAGAAGAAACCGACGATGTGCGGCGCAGCGCCGGGGTCGGCCAACTGCTGCGCAACGCCCAGTAATAAAACAGCAGGCCGGTGAGCGCTACGGTGACCTCATCCCAGCCTTGGTCGGACAGGATGCCCAGCCCGTTGAATTCTGTGCCACCGATCCAGGAGAGGACAGCTACGGTGGGCAAGTAACTTAACAACCAGGCGCTGCCGCGTAGTTGCGCTCGCCATTCCGGCCAGCCAGCCTGGCGCTGGTAGTACAGGAACATGGGCAGGCCCGCAGCAATCAGCAGCAACAATTGGCCGGGTTTGGGCCAGCTTGACCAGTACAGCAGCAGCGTGACCACGATGAAACTGAGCGGCGCGGCCCAGTGCAGGCCCGGCATCCGCACCGCGTCGGCGTCCTCTTCGCCCCAGCGCCGCAAGGCCAAGGCTGCGGCCGGGGCGGCGATGAACACCAGGGTCAGCATGACGCCGATCATGCCGGCCAGAAAGCCCCAACCACGAAACACCCAGAGGAAACCCAAGCCGATGAAGAAGGAAAACAGCAGGGCGGCGCGCGGATTCTGGTAACGCGGATCGACTTGTTTGGCCCAGGCCGGCATATAGCCGGACTCGCTCATGCCCAGCGCCATGCGGCTGGTGGCGGTCAGACACACTGTGCCGGAACCGGTCGGCGAGATCACGGCGTCGGCGTAGATCAACAGCACCACCACGTTCAGATTGAGCAACATCGCCAGATCGAGAAAGGGCGAACCAAAGCTGAGTCCCTTCCAGCCGTGAGCCTGGATTTGCGCGGGATCCACTGCGCCGATGAAGGCGGTTTGCAGACAGAGATAGACCACCAGGCAGATGACAAAAGTCAAAAACAACGCTCGGGGCAGAGTGCGGCTGGGATTGATCGCTTCGCCGGCCAGATTGGCGGCTTGCTGGAAACCGTTAAAGGTGTAGACGACGCCGCCGACGGAAACCGCAGTTAGCACAGCGTCCCAGCCGTTGGGCGCGAATTCGGTTGGGCCGACGCCAAAGTTTTCCGCATGGAAGCTTTCGCTCAACAGCAAGCCGGCAGTCAATAGCGGAGTAATCAGCTTGAACAGGGTGACGGCGGTCGTCGTGCTCAGCAGCAGTTTGAGCGACCAGTAATTCAGCAACAGATAGCCGACCATGAACCCGCTGGCGGTCAGCAGGCCGATCGTGGTCATTTCCTGGGTGGCCGGATCCAGCAGACCATTCAGGGCCGGTTGCGCGGCCAGGTATTCAACTGTCGCCGATGCCTCGGAGGGAATGACCGCAGCAAAGCCCAGCCAGTTGACCCAGGCGATGATGAAGCTGGCCAGCGAACCGTGGGTATATTCCAGATAGCGGCCCAAGCCGCCGGAGGCGGGCAGGCGGGCGCTAACCTCAGCCAAACACAGGCCGATCAGCATCATCGCCGCCGCGCCGATCAGCCAGGACACGATGGCCGCCGGTCCGGCGATCTGTGCGGCGCGATAGGAGGCGAACAGCCAGCCGGAGCCGATGGTGGTGGTGACGCCGATGAACGTTAGACCGATCACGCCGATGCGGCGTTGCAGGGATTGATTTTGCAAGTGCATGGGATTCGGGGATGGGGTCGCGTGGAAACACTCCCAATTGTAGGTT
>JAGRHM010000776.1 GCA_020445005.1 Candidatus Competibacteraceae bacterium
CGGCAGAAAGTTGCTGAGCGATTACAGGCGCTGACTTTGGCGGAAGCGGTGCGTTTTCGATTGTGGACGCAGTTTCTCTTTTCGTTGCTGCTGGAGGCGGATAAAGCCTTTCTGGCGCTGCGTGAGGAGAAATTGCGGCGCTATTTTCAACAACCACGCCCGGTGTTACGACCGGAGTGGGTTGATAAGCGGCTCACACAATTGCCGCAGACGCCGCTGAATGCCTTACGACGACAATTGCGTCAGCGAATCGTTGATGATGCAGAGCAGGGAGAACGCTGTTGCACACTAACCTTACCCACCGGCACCGGGAAAACACTGTTAGCGGCAACTTGGGCGCTGCGTCAACGAGAACAGTTAGCAAAGGAAGGACCACCGCCGCGCATTATTATCGCGCTGCCGTTTCTGTCCATCGTCGATCAGACCGAGCAGGAATATCGTCAATTGCTGGGACTGGATCCGGCAAGCAACGCGCAATCAGATCGACTCTTGGCCAGTCACTCACTATCGCAACGTGAATACGAGTCAGAGGATCAACCCTTGGGGTCGGGCTACACACGGTTTTATCTGGATACCTGGCGAGCCGAAGTCATTGTGACCACTTTCGATCAATTATTGCTGGCGTTGTTTGCGCCACGCACTCGGCATCAGATGCGCTTTCATGCCTTGATGGACGCACTGATTATTCTGGACGAAGTGCAAACCTTGCCATGCCGATTGTGGGATGTAGTGGATCAGGCACTGCGAGGACTAACTGAAGAGGGCAATAGCCGGGTGTTGTTGATGTCCGCAACCCAACCAGCGTTATTGACTGGAGCGCACGAACTGGTGGGCGATGCGGCGCAGGTTGCTAAAATTTTTTCAGAGTTCCGACGGTACCGGCTGGTCTTGCAGCATCTTTGCCCACGAAGCCTGGACGATTTCATCGCCGGATTGTTGCCGCGTGTACTGGACTGGCAGCAGGAAGGGCGGCGAGCATTGATTACGCTGAATACTCGTGCGTCAGCCAAAGCGGTATGGAAAGCCGTCGATGAATGTTTGCCCGAGATTCCGGTGTGGTTGATTAGCGCTGATGTGACGCCTCGCGACCGGTTGGCGAAGATTGCCGCTATCAAGACTGGACAGATGGGCGTGGTGGTGTCCACGCAGACCGTGGAGGCGGGGGTCGATATCGATATGGATATAGTGATCCGTGATTTTGCACCGTTGGATGCGTTAATCCAAGTTGCTGGGCGTTGCAATCGTCATAACCACTTGGGCGAATACGGCGGACGGGTTGAGGTAACAGCACTGTGTAACGCGACTGGACGCGATTATGCCGGAATGATCTATGATCCGGTTTTGCTGGACATAACTCGTGAAGCGCTGAGTGAGCTTGCTAAAGCGGTATCTGAAGAATCGGTGCTGACCTTGAGCCAGCGCTACTTCAATTTGGTCAAGGCCCGTAAAAACACAGGTGCAGATTTGACTGAAGCGTTTGCGCGTTGGGGAGAAATGCCGGATATGCATACGTTATTACGCGGCGGAGCTGAACAGATTGCGTTTCTGGTATTGGCTGAAGGCGAGGAATGGTTACGTGAACGGATGGAACAGGCATTAGCGGTCGCTGATCGCTGGGAACGGCGTGAATCGTTACGAGCGTTGGCCGCAGATATCCAGAAGCGGACAGTGAGTGTCTATGCAAAACGTGGCTTTCACCCAGAGGATTATGCTGAACCGCTCGGGCCATTTTGGTTATTGCGTCCTGGTTATTACGACTCCGAAAGCGGGTTGGATTTGCGGCTTGATGAGGAGGATCCCGCAACATGCATCTTTTAAAGAGAATCCCCTGCGCCCAGGTTGAGTTGTGCTGGGACCGCGAACTGAAAGGGGGAGCAGAAGGGCGCGTTCGGCAGTTACGCGGCGTGCTGGCGACGGCTTTTGCGGATGATCTGTTTCATCAGCATGATCCGGTGAGTGGCAAGCCCTTGTATCGCTATCCGCTGGTGCAGTATCGCTGGAAAGCGGGGCATGGGCTGGTGATGGGTTGGGGCGAAGCGGCCGGGCGCTTGTTGGCGTTGCCCTGGCTGGATCTCGAACTGCAATTCGGCGAGGAGACTACTTTGGTGAGCGATGCTGCGCTGACCTTACATCAGGGTCGGTTCGGGGTTAGCGAGCGACTGCTCCACTATCGGTTAGTCACGCCGACGCTGTTGCTGAACTCGGAAAACTACCGTCGCTATCAGAGCTTGGACGATGCGGGGAAACAGAAAGAGCGTGATCGGTTATTGGTCTCGAATCTGTTGACCGCGTTGCGAGGACTGGATGTCGTGTTTCCCGAACGACTCTATGCAACCTTTACCGACATGCGCGAGCGCACCTGTCATTACAAGGGGCAGGAATTGCTGGGTTTCAGCGGGCATATGACTTGTAATGTGGCACTGCCGGATGGTTTTGCCTTCGGTCATGCCGTCAGTCATGGATTTGGGTGGCTGATGGCCGGGTAAATGCCTGATTCGTTCTTTAACAATTTGCTGAGCAGTACCTTTGGTGAGACCTCTTATTGAAGATTAAAGGGGATTCTCATGCGATAGAAACCAAAATAAATCAGGAGGGAAAAATGGACTTGATACTGACAACCTTTGGAAC
>JAGRHM010000777.1 GCA_020445005.1 Candidatus Competibacteraceae bacterium
GCGAAATGCCGGTGCGCGTCCGGGGAATAGCAGGGATGAAGCGCGGGTGTCGCGCCGGTGGTTGAAAGTTGATGAGTCGGTTCCATCTGGATTCCCCCGGAATCGTGAGTCAACCGTCCGGAATCGGGCGGCGGGGGAAGTTAAGCAATTAACATGCCTATAATTAACCCGTTGCTTTATCTGATTTTTATCAAGAAAAGACGGCATTCTGTAGCAAACGCGACAGATCATCGGAGGGAATTGTTGACAATGAGACGCAGCGGCGGCGATTCTTTTAAACGGTTCCCGATTCACCGGTTTCCGCCTCTGGTGGGGCAACGGTCCAATGATCGCGCAATTCCCGCAAACTGCTTTCATGCGCCAGCAAAACGACTTCATCGCCGAGTTCGAGCTGAACATCCTTTGCGGGCAGTATCATCTTGTCATAGCGATAGATGCAAATCGCCATGCATCGCTTGGGCAAAGGCAAATCCCCGACTTTGCCGACCTCTTCCTCGCGCACTGCAAAGGAAAACAGGCGCGCGCCATTCTTGAAAAAGTTAGCGAAGTCCTCGGGCAATGCGCCGCAGGCCAGATCGGCCAGCGCCTGCGCCGCCTGCCGATGCGGAATGATGAGATCCGTCAAACCCAGCTCCAGACAGACATGCTCGAATTCGGCATCCTCGATCTGGGTGATGATCCGGCTGAACCCCAGCGAACGCCCGACTAGGCTGGCCAGAATGTTGGATTGATCATTGTCGGTCAGACAGCATAGTACATCCGTGTGTTGTGGACCTACCTCGCGCAACATGGCCGGTTTGGAGCCATCGCCATGAATGAAACCACAATCCAGCACTTCCGCCAGCGCCTCGATGCGCTCCTTGTCCTTTTCGATAATCACTACATCTACGCGCCGGCGAATCAGAATGTCCGCCGCCCCGACCGTGATGGGGCCGGCTCCCACGAATGCGACTCTCATTGCTCCTCCGAATGCCTGCCTAACCAAGTGCGAGGATAGACCAGAACCAGCAGCGCGATCATCTCCAGTCGCCCCATCAACATATCCAGGCACAACACCAGCTTCAGCGCGGGATGCAAATCCGGCGCAGTCACTCCGGCGCTCAGACCACAAGTCGCCAGCGCTGACGTCACCTCGAACAGAGCCGCCAGCGGTGCGATGCCGGCTAGTCGAAACGGCAACCAGGAGAGCAGCGCCGCCAAACCAAATGCTGCGACGATACCCACCGCCGCTTCGATTTCGCGTGACTCCAGGCGTCGACCGCCGATTTGCAACGCCAGGACAGCGTGACGCGGCACGGCAACGCGCGCCAGTAATAATTGCAACAAACGCAGTAGAATCAGCAACCGCAAAATCTTGACGCCGCCCGCCGTCGATCCCATGTCGCCGCCGATGCCCATGCTCACTATCAACACTAATTGAGCTGCATCCGGTAAATCAATGATCGGCGTCGTGGCGAAGCCGGTGGTGGTCTGCGCGGAAACCGCGAGAAACGCCGCGTCAGCAAGTCCGCCATTTCCCGGAAAACCAGCAAGGGTAAAACTGGCGGTCAGCGCTAAAAAAGTCAGCAGAATACACCATAGCAAAGCCTGTAATTCCGGATCGGCGCCAAGTACGCGGAGTCCTTTGATCCAGGAGCGGAATTGCAACGAGAAAGAGATCGAGCCGAACAGCATGACGAGAGCCAGTCCGGCGAGAACCGGCCATTGACCCAGGCGATCCAGCCGGTCATAACCGGCAAAGCCTCCGGTGGAAACCGCCGCCAGGGTGTGAATTACTGCATCAAACCAGCCGGTTCCCGCAATCCCGAGCAATAGCACGCCGCCAAGGGTCAGCGCTACATACACGGCCAGCACATGCCGCGCGCGCCAGCGAGTGCCCATCACTAACTCGGTAGAATCGGTCTCGACGCCCGCCAAGCGGCGAGTGGCCGCGCCAGGGGTCAGAATGAAGGCCAGCGCCAGCACGGTGATGGCCAGTCCTCCGCACCATTGCAGCCAGGCGCGGGCGAACAGAAAGGCAGGACTGCGATCCTCGACCGTTGCGAGGGTGGACAGGCCGGTAGTCGTCACTGCGGAGATGGCTTCGAACAGGGCATCGATCATGCTCAAGCCCTCGGCCATTAAGGGCCAGATCATCGCCAGGGCGGCGGTCAAGAAGGTCAGAGCCGTGATAGCCAGTGCTTCATTAAGTTGAATGTACGGCGGAGCATGAAGACGCGCCAGCCCTCGTCCAGCAATCCACAGAATCACTGTTACGATACCAAAGCGGAGCGCGGACAACGGGTTATCCAGGAACAAGGCGGCCAGTGCTGGAACGGCGGCCATGGCTACGATCGAGAGCAGCAAGACGCCGAAATATTTCAGCACGACCCGAGGCCGGACGGCGACTGCCAGCAACCGGACGCTTTGCCCGGTCATTGCTTCTTGCGCTGGGACAACAGCCAGACGGTAGCGGTATTCGCGGCTTCGCTGTCACCATGCCGGTCCGGGTGGCATAGCCAGAGGAGCCGGCGCAGAATGCCGGGCGGAATCACCGATCGCCGCGATGCTCGGGTCGCCAGCGCCTTATAATAGCGATCCATCCACAAATCACGCTCGGTTTTGAGGTCCATACAGGCGCGTTCGAGTGTGGCTAACTGATCGACGATTCCCAGATAGGCTTGCCGCTCCTGCGCTAGCTCCAACCGGATCATTTCGAGCTCCATTCTGAGCAGGCGCGTTTCCGCCTCGGGATCATGCTGGGGCGCGTCGGGGTCGGACTTGAGGTGTCGGTAACAGGCATGACAGTGATTGTGCCAACTCCAGCCGATAAATCGGGTGCCGCATTTAGCGCATTCACGGAGTTCGCGGGCTGCCACCAGGCCGGATAATAACGGGGAATCGGTGTCGTTCATTCGCGAAGCGGTCGAGGAAATTTGCAACCCTGCATAGCATAGTGGATGGTAACAAAACTGTCGCCATTCTCGCGACCGGACTGTTCATGCGCGGTCAAGGTGGGAACAGGTAAGATGTGCTGATGAAACGACATGGACTTTTCTGGATGGCGTTGATGCTGATCCTGGTGGCGGTCGGCGGTTTTACCGCCTGGCGGTGGCTGGGTCCGGTCACCGTGGAAGCGACTCATCCAACCCGGGGAGTCGCAGTGCGGGCAGTTTACGCCACGGGCACGGTGGAGCCGACGGTGATGCTGCCCATCGCGCCGCGCACTGCCAGCCGTCTGGTGGAACTCAAAGTGGATGAAGGCGACCCGGTTAGCAAGGGAGAGGTGCTGGCGCGGCTGGAGGACGAGGATTTACGGAAGTCGGTGGATGAGCTTGAAGCGCGCGCGCGTTTCGCCAAAACCCAGTTTGACAGTGCGCAGGCCCTGCTCAACCGGGGTCTGGGGACAGTGCTGGAGCGGGACCGGGCGCATTCCGAATGGCGGGCGGCGGAGGCGGCGCTGGCCCGGGCGCAGACCGTGCGCTCGTTCATGACCCTGACCGCGCCGGCGGATGGGCGAATTTTACAACGCGATGGGGAAATCGGGCAGTTGATTCCCGCCAATCAGCCGGTGTTCTATTTTTCCTGTTGCGCTCCGTTGCGGATTGAAGCGGAGGTTGATGAAGAGGACATCTTGCTGGTCAAGCCGGGTCAGCGGGTGCTCATTCGCGCCCCGGCCTTGCCCGACCAGACTCTGGAAGGCAAAGTGGCGGAAATTACTCCGAAAGGCAATCCGGTCACGCGCAGTTACCGGGTGCGCATTGATTTTAATGGTAATAATCCCTTGCGTATCGGCATGACCGCTGAAGTGAATATCATTGTCGAGCAGCGCGAGGATGCGCTGCTGGTGCCCGCGACGGCGGTGATCGACGGGCAAGTCTGGACGGTCAGCGACCGCCGATTGCATCGTCAGCCGGTGGAAATTGGAATTGTCGGAGAAGTAAAAACCGAAATCATTTCCGGCCTGACGGGAGCCGATACTTTGGTGATGCGCCCTACGGACCAGTTGCAGCAAGGACGGCGAGTCAGGGTTGATGTTGTGGCGCCTGCTGAATGACTGGTTAGGCGTTGTAGCCGTTCAAGCCCCCCTACCTGTATGGATGGGATGCAAGTAGTAATCGCGCTGGCAGGGAACGCCAGGAATACTACATTTGATCGGTCTGTGGAAAGATGGATGAAAGTGATGCTTTTAATTCAATCAAGGCGCGGATTAGGCTTCAATTTTGACGTAAGATAGGGGGTCGTTTACGATGTTTACTTGTCGTTTGCGATGTCTACTTAATGTTAGCCACTCAAGCATCGAATATTCATCACTACTGAAAGACAGGAATCGTAAGCTGTGCATAACGCAATTTCCATCCCGCTTCAAATCCCCACTTGGGAGGTAAAGCTCCCCACGGTAGTACGTTATCTCGAAGTTCAGCACGTTAACGAATTCTTAAATGACGGAAAACTGATGTTGTCGTCATTTAAACGCTTCTGGAAACATGAAGACGAACATCGCGGTGACGACGATGAAGGGAAAGCGCACTTGCGAATGAACCTAGGTGGAATGCCCTTTCAAGGGCTAGTGCCTCAACTATTCTGAAT
>JAGRHM010000778.1 GCA_020445005.1 Candidatus Competibacteraceae bacterium
ATTTTTGCCGGGATCATGCGCCCCCGTTTGGCAGGACAAGAGGATAACGTTTTCGCCTACAGCATCTACTTGTGCGCCGGGGTGCTAACTTGGGGCGCCTTCGCGGATATGGTGGGGCGGATGCAGGGCGTGTTCATTCAGTATGGCAATCTGATCAAGAAATCGAATTTCCCCCGTTCCTGCCTGCCGTTGATCGTGGCGTTGGCGGTATTGATCGACTTTGCGATTGTGATGACCCTGTATCTGGTGTTTCTCCTGATCACCGGCAACTTCCCGGGCTGGGTCATCTTGGCGTTTCCCGCCGTGTTTCTGATTCAGTTGATGTTTGGCGTGGGTTTGGGACTGCTGACCGCGACCTTGAATGTGTTTTTCCGCGATGTCGGGCAATTTATCGGGGTCATCCTGCAGTTCTGGTTCTGGCTCACGCCGATTATTTACAGCGCCAGCATTCTGCCGGAAGCGATTCGGGACTGGCTGTGGCTGAATCCGATCTATCCGCTGATCACCGCCTACCAGGGGATTTTCCTGCATCACGCCTGGCCGGACTGGTCGAGTTTGCCGGGCGTTGCTGTCGGGTCGTTGGCGTTGCTGTTATTATCGAGCCGACTGTTTCTCAAACTGGCCGGCGAAATTGTGGATGAACTGTGATGGGACAGATTATCGTCAGAAATGTTGGCAAGGCTTATAAACGGTATGCCAGTCACTGGGCGCGATTGCAGGAGTGGCTGGATCCGAGAGACCAGCCACGTCACCAGGCGCATTGGGTATTGCGGGGCATGGATTTCACGGTCGCCCCAGGCGAAGCAGTCGGCATCATCGGCAACAATGGCGCCGGTAAAAGCACGTTGTTAAAAATCATTACCGGAACGACCCAGCCGACTGAAGGGACCGTGACGGTAGGTGGTCGGGTCGCGGCGCTGCTAGAGTTGGGCATGGGATTTCACCCGGATTTCACGGGACGGCAAAATGTGTTCATGGCTGGGCAGTTGTTAGGCCATTCGGTGGCGACGTTGAAGGAGCGTTTTCCAGACATCGAGGCGTTTGCCGAAATCGGCGATTACATCGATCAACCGGTGCGAACCTACTCTAGCGGCATGCAGGTGCGACTGGCGTTCAGCGTGGCGACGGCAATTCGCCCAGAGATTCTGATCGTTGACGAAGCGCTATCGGTCGGCGACGCTTATTTCCAGCACAAGAGTTTTGCCCGCATTCGCCAGTTTCGTGATCAGGGCACGACGCTGTTGTTTGTCTCGCATAGCGCCGGGGCAGTGAAGACGCTGTGCAACCGGGCGATTCTGCTGGATCAGGGCGTCATGACGCGCGACGGCTCCCCGGATGAGGTGCTCGATTACTACAACGCCATTATTGCCAAACAGGAAGCCGATCAGGAGATTCGGCAGATCGAGTCGCAAACCGGCAGAAACGTGGTTCGTTCGGGAAATCAGGGCGCGGTGATTGAAGAAGTGGATTTGCGGCTGAATGGTCAGAGTGTCCGGGCGGTGCGGATTGGCGAGGCGGTTCGTTTCGAAGTGGCGATCGGTGTGCAACGGGACTTGGAAGAGCTGACGGTCGGTCTTTTGATCCGGGACCGGCTGGGCAACGATGTGTTTGGCACCAACACCTGGCATTTGGGGTGTAGCCAGAAAAACTTGCAGGCTGGCGAACGCTGGCGATTGATGTTTGCGTTTCCCGAATTGAATCTGGGCATAGGGAATTACAGCGTAACTTTTGCCTTGCACAGCGGCGACGCCCATGTAGCGAATAATTATGACTGGTGGAATCAGGCGTTGGTGTTTCAGGTCGTGCCGGGCGCGGGTTTTCGCGCAATTGGCGTGGGTTATCTGCCGACGATTGGCCAGTGGGCCACGGCTTGAGCTGTCTGGCATTCCATGACTGCTAGCGAGAAAGACAAAATGAGTGCTCTCGTCCCGGAAATTAATGTTGACGAACTCATGACGCGCATTCGTGAGGAAGTCGCCCGCCGCAAGCAGCAATTGGGCGCCGCCTCTAATCCGGTTTCCGCTGCGCCGGTGCCTGAACAACGACCGGCGGCGCCAGGGCTGGCGGAACTGTTGCGGCATGAGGGGGCAGATGGCGTCGCCCATGCCTACCGGACCCTGTTGCGCCGGGAGCCGGAGTCAGGCGCAGTCGAGGGCCGTTTGTCGGTGCTGGCTGAGGGTGGGGTCGCTGCGCAGGTCGAGATGTTGCGGGAGATGTGCGCCTCTGAGGAGGGGCAAAATGCTGGCGCTGAGGTGCTTGGGTTGACTAAACCCTATCGATTAGGCGAGTTACTGGGCGGTGATGACCCGGCGTTTGTTATTCGGGCTTATCAATCGCTACTGGGCTGCGCGCCGGATGAGGACGGGTTGCAGACTTATCTGTCCTGTTTGCAGCGCTGCGCGCTCAGCCGTGTCGATGTGCTGCGCGCGTTGCGCTTTTCCGAGGAGGGCTGCAAGTTTGACGTTGAGGTAGCGGGTTTATTGCCGCCGGAGGTCGAAAATGTCCCCCTGCCGAACCATGAAGAAAGCGCAGTTGATTGGGTCCCGGATCTGGGCAAGCCAGCGTTTCCGACCTTTGAGGCTTTTCCCCTGGAAACACCCATTGCGGTTAAGCCGGTTTATGAACTGGGCGAATTATTGAATTACCAGGGTGATGTCTTCATTCGCAATGCCTATCGGGCCATTTTGCGCCGGGAGCCGGATGCCGGGGGATTTGAGGTTTATCAGCAACGGCTGCAGCAAGGTTCGCTGTCCAAAATTGATATTCTGGGCAGCTTGCGGTTTTCCCGTGAGGGGCGTCAAGCGAGCGTAGCAATTCCCGGATTGTTCATGCCCTGGTTGCTGCACGTGGCGTATCGCGTTCCTCTGTTAGGTTTTTTGGTGGCGTTGACGGGTGCGTTGCTGCATCCGGGCAAGACGATTGAACGATTACGCAGTCTGGAGGCGAATTTAGGCCGTTTGGACCATCAACTTGGTCAAGCTGAACAATGCCTGGCAGTAGATCGAGAGCGGTTATCGGAATGGTTACGGAACACAGCGTCGGAGGCAGCAGGGCGCTTCAGTCAAACCGATCTGGAATTGCAACAACTCAAATTACTGGCCGACGCTAAGGCAAATCAAGCCGAACTGGTCGATCTGCAAGGCAAAAGCAATCAGCTTCAGCAGGGTAAGGCTGACCAGAGGCTGGTAGAAACATTGCGTGTTAATCTGCGCAATGCCTTGGAAGCCAAGGCTGAGGTTAGTGAAATCGCCGCGATTCAATTGCGCCTGAAGCAGGCGATGGAGCATCTGGACAGCCGCGCCGATCAGCAGAGTGTGGCTGAGTTGCATATACAACTTCAGTCGTTGGCGGAAAGCAAGGCGGATGCCGGGGCGCTGGC
>JAGRHM010000779.1 GCA_020445005.1 Candidatus Competibacteraceae bacterium
TAATAAAAAACTGTTTGACTATAACCTCTAAACGTGCTCAAAAGCTCGAACTGAGCGTGGTCCATTCGAATGACGATTGGGAAACTTTCTGATCCCATCCCGTTCAATCCGTATTGAGAACCCCTCGCCCTGTGGGCGAGAAGCCGGGATAGTCCATAGGGCGGGTTAGCGCGGTGTGACCTGCCGAACCCCGCCGTGGGTGTTCGCTCAACTTGCCGGCATTCCTGCGAGGAGCCATTCCGGACCGAACATATGCTTGCCGGTGCCGGGTGGTACGCCTTTCGGCAGCGCCCATTTTGCGGGCGGGTCGGTTCCGTAGACGAGTTCCCATTTGGCATCCTCCCACTTGATGGGGTGGACTTTCTTTCTGGCAATCGGGTTGTATCGAGACGCTTCATACGCCGCCTTAGGCTGCTTCGGCGCACCCAGCACCACAATCAAATCAATGCGGTGCAGAGTGTCAGGTTCGTGCGATGCCAAACGATCCAGGATATGCCGCAGATTGTAGCCACCGCCCGAAAAGCCATAGAACGCACGAACGGCTTGGTCCTCAGAGAACTTTTTCAGGGCCGCTTTGGCCTGCGGGCTTTCCTGGCTTTGCGGGTAACCACCTACATCGAGGACGACGGCTTCATAGCCTCTGCGCTTTGCATATTCGCTCGCAGCCGATACATGCAATGCTCCAAACGGCCAAGCGATATTTTTTCCCTGTTCGTCGGGGTATGAGCCGGCTGGAGCCGAGTTACCCTGTAAGATCAACATCTTTGGACGCGATATCGAGATCTCCTTCGGCAACAAGAAGCCGGTATTTATGTTGAGTGATGAGCGGGCTAACTGTATTAAACTCGTTCATTTTGATTTTATTTGGTTCTACTTTGTAAGCGGTGGAGAAGTATCTGGAGCAAAGCCTTTTCCATGTGCTTGATTGATCACAAGGTGAGCCGGTAGGAGTCCTGTTTTGCGCCGGATACTTCATGCTTGATCCTGCGTAACAACTTGATTTATATATCACTACTTGTGCAGGACTACCACCTTTTGGAGATTGCGAATTAAGCAGTGTGCTTTAATCCGGATCGGTTGTTGGCGCCGGCACCATCAGGGCTTGATTTTCATGAACCAGGGCTGCCCGATGAATCGTATCTTCGGTCGCCGCTACGAAGAAACCCCGCACCGGTGAGTCCGCCATCACGCTTTGTCGGAAATCTTGTAAGCCCCCACAATAGAAATCATTGCAAATATCAGCGCGCATTTCCTTGGGCAGGCTGCATCCATCGGTTTGATGATAGACGCAAGAACCCTCTGCGGTCTCATCGCCGACATAATTCATATAGGCGGCCAGCACTCCGCGCGGGCGCTGATTCGGGTGCGCCGTCCGATAGCGCTGTATAGTGGCGATTTCCAGGTAGGCATGAGTAAATCCGCCGCCCTGGCAGCAGGATCCCCGGCAACAAGCGCACGCCTGGCCCGAGGCCGCCTGAAGCCGGGCATCTTCGTCTGACAAGGGCGCCGTCTGGCCCGGATCAACCGCTGGGGGGATGGGCCTGATAAACGCTTTATCGATCAACTCTTTCAGGTAATTGCGAAACTCCCGCCGGCGTTGCGCGGGCAGACGGATGATCTGGGATAGCGAAGCGGGAACTACTGTCAAGCGGAATGATTCTTCATCAGGGATGCCAAAATTGCTGGCTACCCGCCTGCGAAGTCGCGCCGCCTGCTCGCGCACCGCCTGATACCATTTTTCGCGTTGTTCGCGCTCCTGGCGGGCGCGATCCGCCACCATGGCGTGTTGGCATGCCGCGTTGGCGCACACCCCGAAGAGCTGTTCCCTGATAGAAAGTGGGCGTCCACAGATCTTGCAGACTTTATCCTGCTGCTGCAACAGGGAGTAACGCCATTCGCATTCCGCCCGGCCACAAAGTTGGCTCTTGCGCGCCTGGTGAAAGGGCAGAGGCGTATGACAAATCAGGCATGCAGACGCGCATGACGACAGAATATGCATGGAGTGCATCATAAGTCATTCTTCGGTATCCGCCATCCATGTTCCAAGGTTAGCATCCCGTCAGCCAACCGCCAAACCGCATCCATCCGCGCAGCTAATTCTGAATCGTGGGTCACGATCACCAGGCTGGCGCCTAGGTCGTGATTAAGCTCCAGCATCAGTTCAAAAACCTGCTCGGCGCTGTGCCGGTCCAGATTACCTGTCGGTTCATCGGCCAAAACGCAGGCTGGTTGTGTAATCAAGGCCCGGGCCACCGCCGCCCGTTGCCGTTCGCCGCCAGACAATTCGCCCGGTTTATGGCCGAGACGCTGACTTAAGCCGACCCGGCCCAGCAATTCTGCTGCCTGCGCTTTGGCGCGCGCCGGGAGTTCGCCTCGAATCAGCAACGGCATCGCCACATTCTCCAACGCCGTGAATTCAGGCAAAAGGTGATGAAACTGATAGATAAACCCCA
>JAGRHM010000780.1 GCA_020445005.1 Candidatus Competibacteraceae bacterium
TCGCGGGTCAATTGCTCAAGCTGACCATCGCGGAACCGGTAAATGCGACTGTCGCCTACCCACAAACAGGCGCACTGGTCCTTATGAGCCAGCAATACGACCACGGTGCTGCCAATCGTGCGATGCTGATAGCGCTGGGCCGATTCTTCGCGCAAGCGCCCATTGACTTCGTACAACGCTTCTCGCACTGAGCTTAGAAAATCCGGCCAATTGGGCGGAACCGGCGTTTGTTGCAAGGCTTCGACAATCATCTGGCTGGCAATATCGCCCGCTTCATGTCCCCCCATCCCATCGGCGACCGCCCACAGACCCAGTTCCGGCATGGCCAGGCAAGCGTCTTCGTTGATCGCCCGCACCATGCCGACATGGCTGCGGCCTGCGGATGACCAGTGAAAAAGCGATTCATTCATGATGACGCCTCCTCGGCGACGGATGGCTCGTTCAGACCGGCGACGTCGGCGAGCGGTTTCTCATTCCACCCCCGTTGTCGCCAGTCCCCAGCCAGTAACGCGGCGAATCCTTCAATCGGCGGCAGTCCCTCGCAAATCAGCAGACAGCGGGCAATACGGTCCGAACCCTCAGTCCACCACAGGCTGGGGCGGGCGAATGCTCGCTGGAGCAGATGGCTGGCCAGCGCCGGCGTCGCGCCGAGCCAATGCAATGATTCCGTTAGCGGACAATGCCAAACCTTGCCAGTCACCGTAGCGTCTCCGGTCCGCGTCATGACCGGCGGCCCGCCCAGTTCGGCTACGCGTCGACTGAAGTCCTCCAAATCCAGCGTATCCTGCTCAAGTCCATCCAGCGCAATCCGTTCGGCTCCCTGGAACCAGGCGGTCCCAGCGCTCGGCAAGGTCAACAACGGCCAATCCGGCGTCAACGGCGCTGCAATCGTCAGCGGGTAGTGGCGATTCACCCGATCTACGCTCGGCATAAGCACACCAGCATAGCTCCCTGGCCCACACACGCCGCCGCTCAAGGCGAACCGCCAGATGGGACTCGTGCAATAGCAGTCGAGCCAAGTTTCGGCCAACTGGTTGCGGCTGTAGGCCATGGCTCCCTGTAACCAGCCATCCCAGGGTTCAAGAAAGTTTCGCGGTAAATAGCGACCGATGAAGTCACCCCGCCCAGGCAGCTTGCCGAAAAAACCTGCTGACAATGGGCTGGCTCCAGGCGTCAAAGCTGGTCGGGACACCGAAAACCCTCCAGTTCCCGCAAGCGAAAGGGATTCGCGTCGCCGCCGGGAATGCGTAATTCGTAAATCGCTTGCCGACCGCCTAACTGAAAGGCAACCCGGAACTGCCCGGTTCCGGTTGGCTGCACCTGCGCCTGGTCGAGGATCTTGAACCAGCCCCACGGACCGGTTTCTGTCAATTTCGATGGGCCGCCTCCCGGTAAAAATTCGATCTGAGCCTGACTGGATGCGCCGGTCCAGCGCAAATCAGTCCCTTGCGCCGGCTGACCGGTGCGATAGGTAAGCGTTTGCCCTTCCAGGCCAATGACGACCTGACTGATATCGCGACTGGTCTCTACAGGAATCAGTTGAAAACGCACCGAAGGGGTTGTTGAACTGCTTCCAGAAAACAGGGTGGCGCGCACGACGGCGGCGCGTTGGAAAGCTTGCAGTGCTTCCGGGCTAATGCTTTGCTCCGGCCCGGTCGGGCCGCGCCAGGTCCAACTCCCCTGTGAGGTGTCCACATAAGGCTTGAGCGATCGCTGGAAGAAAGTATCCATTAAACCGTTCGGGCCGAAAAAGCGACTGAACGCTGCCATTGCCGCATCAGGCGGTCCCTGGATCACCCGACTCGGGGCTGCGCCGACATCCGGGTTGACCCATTGAATCGTGTTGGTCGGCACCGCGCCGGTCGCGCCAGGCGCGCCGCCGCTCCATTGAATGGAACTGCGCGCTAATGGATAACGGCCTTTCAGGTTGTCCTGAAAAAAGGCGGCAATCTTGGCCGCCTGCCATTGCGCGTTCAAGCGATCGCGCACGCTGCGCACCACGTCGGCGCTATCCTGCACCAACTGGTTGAGTAACGTATTGAAAGGCGGCGGCTTGCGAGCGGCGTCCACTTGCGCCTGGTTGGCGACTGTTGAAAACTGATCCTTGAGATTTTGCGGAACGTTGCCATCAGGACTGGATTCCCGGGCGCGCGCGATCGCATTCATTTGGCTGTAGAGGTTCTCCAGCGCGGATAATGTCTTGTCCAGCGGAGGGATCGCGCCATCCGCGCCTTTGACTTCATCGGCGTACTGAGTGTTGAAGGCGACCAGGCGAGAATCAATCGTGCAAGGTTGCAGGGCCGCCGCCCCCGCGCTCTTCGTCCCCTCGTCCAGGATGCCGGCGATACGCTGAGTTAACGAAGTATCCTTGGGTTTATCTGCGTCAGCGGGGGCAGCCGGGGGCTGAGCGAGAGCGGTTTCACGAACGACGGTTTCTATCAGGGTCCGTAATGGCGAGGTCGGCGCGGATAACACCTGCAGGATTTCCAGCGCCGTATTCAGGTCATTGAACGGCTTAATTTGCACATCGGCGAGCAGGTCCTGCCACTGCTGATAAAAATCCCCAAGATAAAGCTGGCAGACCTCGTCCACCAAGCGTTGCTGGTCAGCCGGATCGGTCGA
>JAGRHM010000781.1 GCA_020445005.1 Candidatus Competibacteraceae bacterium
GCCAAGTCCGGTGATTGACGTCGCGCTGCAGTCAAGCCGGTCATGCCATCGTGGGCCGCTGTGACCTGATAACCTTCACCCGTCAGCACTGCGGTCAACAGTTGGCGCGTCAGGTCACAATCGTCAATGACCAGGATGCGGAGACGGGTCTTCTCGACGGACATCGGTGCGATCCTCCTTATCAGTCAGAATTTTTCAACGCTTTGGTCGGTATTCGGTTACCGCAGCGGATGACCAGGGACGCGACAAAAACACCTAATCCGGTGCCTGCTAGAATATCGCCCGCAAAATGGTAATACATACCCAGCAGACCCACCGCCACCGCCAGCCACAGCAGCACGGCCAGAACGCGGTAACGGGGCGCGTACCATCCCACCACGGTGGCAACCACTGCCGCAACCGCCGCATGGCCCGATGGGAAGGCGCTGTAGGCGACACCTCCTTGAAAGGGATAGAAGCCATAAACGCCATCGTGCAACAAGGATGGATTGTTCTCGTAAAAGGTCGCGGGCCACGTCCGGCCGAAAGCAAATTTGAGCGGATACTTGAGCAGCGAAACCAGCAAGACCCCCAACGCCGCTTGCAGCGCCACCCTATCAAACCGGGCGATCTGACCCCGATACCGCCGCCAGCCGACCGCCAGGAATACCACCGGCGTCAGCAGTAGCAGGCCATCGGAGAGCGCTTGTAACGCATGGAAAATCAGATACTGGCGTAAATCGTGTTGATGCGCGAAGCGTGCTAAGGGAATATCGACATAGCGATAACACATCGTCACCCCGAGGGCGCCGATCAGGAACACCATGACCCATTGGATCAAGAAGTCTTTCCATGGTCTCATCACGCTGGATCTCCGTTGATTGAAGAGGTCGATCGGCCTCGTCGCAAGGCGCGGCGAACCGCGCCAACCAGATCCGTTTCGCTGATCGGTTTGGTCAACACCCGATCCGCGCCGGCGGCTAGAATGCGTTGATGCGTGGGTTTATCAGCGCTGGCGGTAAACCCCAGGATCGGCAACCAGCCGCCGGCGGGTAATTGCCGGATGTCCTGAATCGCGGCGATGCCATCCTTACCGGGCATTTGGATGTCCATCAGAATCAAATCAATCCCCGGTTCCATCGCCAGAGTCACCGCGGTATCGCCATCACTGGCTTCCCGCACCTGCGCGCCATTCTCCCGCAGCTGGTTCGCCATGATGATTCGATTGATGTCATAGTCTTCAACCACCAGCACCGTCTTGCTGGCCAAAGGCAAAGGCGGGGGTGGCGCGCAGGGAACCCGCGATCCAGGTTCTGAAACCCCAGTCGGTGTGACATCCCGGAATGCGCGCGCCAGCGCGGTATGCAGCTGAGCGCGCGTCACGCCGGACCAGAGCACAAGCATTATCGGGGTGTAGGGTTTTTGGCCAATGGCTTCGTCCTCATCCTGACTTTCCAACGTGACCAGAATAGGCGCCCACGGGCGGAGTCTTTCGAGGGTCGCCGCCTGCGCCGTATCGGACTCCATGAAAAGGTTCTGGACGATCAGTACGTCATAAGGATCGCTCCCGACCGGCAGGGCCGTCAACGCGGATGGGGAGATGGCCCACTCATAGACGACGATCCCCAGGCTGGCGAACCGGGCGTGGACCGAAGCTCGGAACGAGGCGCGTTCATCGACCACCAGCGCCCGCCGACCGGGCGGAATGCCCTCTACCTCCAATGGGCGTCCACTGGTCACTTCATCGGGCAGCCGGAAAGGCAACATGACGGTGAAGGTAGATCCACCTTCCCGGGTGCTGACCACCGTGATCTGTCCCCCCAGGAGTTCACAATAACCCTTGGCGATGGACAGCCCTAATCCGGTGCCGGGATAACGACGATTGAGCGCCTCGTCGACCTGTTCAAACGGCGTGAAGATGGCTTCCCAGCGATGGGCCGGAATGCCACACCCCGTATCCATGACTTGCAGATGCAGAATCAGCCGGGAAGACGCCACCCCGTGATCTTCAGGGGGCGCCAGATCCACGCGCACGACGATGCCACCGGTTTCAGTATATTTAACAGCATTCGCCAGCAGATTAGCTAGAATCGCCCGCAACGCCTTGCCATCGCTTTCCAGGAGGGTGGGCACTTCCGGCGCGACAATCACATCCAGGTAGAGCCGCCGCTGAATCAGCAACGGTTCCAGTGGTGCGATAAGGGCTTCCAACTCCGTCCACACGTCCAAGGGCGCTATCGCCGGTAGGTATTTACCCTTCTCCAGTTGGGTCATATCCAGAATGTCGCTGATGTGGCGATACAAGGTCGCGGCGGCGGTCAGAATGATATGCAACGTCCGCGCCTCGGCTTCGTCACGGGTGGTTTTTAGTCGTTGCTCCACCGATCCTTGAATCGAGTACAATGGCGTGCGCATTTCATGCGAGACCTTGGCCAGGAACAGGCTTTTGGCCTGATTGGCCTGCTCCGCCGCCCGGGTCTGGACTTGGAGCGCCTCCAGCGTGTGTTGATACTCCCCACGCACTTGAGCGAGTTCCTGGTCGAGGCGCGCCTTGCCGCGTTCGAGGGTGTCGGCCAGGAGATTGACCCCCTCCTGAAGTGTTCCCAATTCGTTGTGGTCGGTTTGCGGCAACCGCGTGGTGAGTTCGCCGTTTTTAATACGCTGGATAGCGACCGCGATCCGGCCAATAGCGCCCGACAGGCGTTTCCCGGTCCAATGAGCCAGTCCAGTAGCGCCGGCAAAGGCCAGCAAGACCAGACTCAAATCGAAGACTAAGCGTTGTCGCCAGCGGGTCTGCACGTCAGTGAACGAGAGCACCACCACGACTTCACCGAGCGGCCGCGGCGCGCGCGTCATAGCAGAGAGGACGAGCGGGCGCAGCAGTACGGGCGCAGTGAACCGCAAGGAATCTCTCGGAGAGGGCACAACCTCCCAATCCGTGGGATCCTCAGGAACCGGCGGTATAGGGTCCGTGGCCGGCCCCTGGTAGAGGATTCGATGATCCGGATCCGTGACGGTAACAACCCGGACCGGGGTGCCCAGGATCGTCGTCGCCGGTTGAATGGTCGCTTCAACCATCGCCGGCAGTTGTTCCAGCGCGCCGGTGGCCAGCGTGTATTCCAAGGCGCCGGCCAGCTGCGCGGCTAACAACTGGCCTTGTTGTTCCAGCAATCGCCAGTTGTGTTGGAGATTGCCCTGATAGACCACGAACACCAATAAACCGGTCACGACCAGCGCGGGTGTCAGGGCAATCATCATGATCTGACGATGGATACTGAAGCGGCACGAGCGGCGTTGGAAACAAAACATGGCAGGATTACCTCGAAAACAACGCCCGGGCGCGGGCGACAGCGTCCGCTGAGAGGCCCAACGTTTGGGCCACCGTGGCATTAATCACGACGCGCACCGTCGTGGGATAAGTAGGCGCCGGCGTGCGACCGTGCGCCAGTTCCGCAATAAACCGTTGCATTTGTTCCGGCAACCGCGCCTCATCGGCGACCACGGCGGCCAAAACCCCGGCCTCGACATACGAAGCGGTTAACCCACCGAAAACCGGTACACCCTGGCGAAGCGTCATCAATAACAGCGGCTTAAGCGACCATTCGTTGATCAGGGTCGAATCGGGCGGCAACAGGACTACATCCAGGCGCGTCAGGCGCGGGCGCAAGGCCCGCACCGCCTCCAGATCGTCGCTCACCCTCATTTCCTCCAAGGTGAATTGCAAACGGCGCGCCTCCCTCCGGAGCGAGGATAACCACGCGGGCGCCGGCGTGGATACCCACACCCCCACGGTTCTCGCCTGGGGTAACAAGACACGCGCCAACTGAAGGTTCAACAACGGATCGGCTTCCAGGTAAATCGCCGATGCTGCCGCTTGCCGTGGAAAGGTCAGCAGTGGCGTTACCTGTTGGCGGGAGACCCGAACCGCCAATAGTGGAATCGCGCACTCCTGAATAACGGTTTGGATCGTCTCTCGGTCGCATGCCACAACAACATCCGCTTGATCCGCCCGACACCGTTCGGTCAGCGCCATGCCGGAGTTCGCCGTCGGTACTTCCTGCGGTGTGCTCGTCGTGAAAAAACCGCTTAAAGACTCCCCCGCCTGGGTGATCATCGACAAAGGGAGAGGTGGCGCGGGTGACAGCGGTCCTGACATGCCGCATATCCCCGACAATAGCGATGCTTCGCGGGCGAGAAACAGCGCCGTTGCGGCCTCTGTCGCGGCTATTTGGAATGTTAACCCGGCGATCAGCAATCCTCCTCCAAGTGCTTGTAGCCGCATGCCCGCTCAAATCCTTCGATCAATAATCGAAGGAGAAACGGAAAAACACGCCGCGATCCCACGCTCGGCTGGGTAAATAATCACTGACGTCCTCGGCCAGATTCCCGCCGATCAGTTCGGCCAAGGCCTGTGTTTTACCCCACCGCAGACGCTTCGCCATCCGCCCCGAGAGTTGGTGGTAGG
>JAGRHM010000782.1 GCA_020445005.1 Candidatus Competibacteraceae bacterium
TCGGCGGTCAATTCCAGGTTATTCAATTGTCGCACTTCCACCCCGGCCCCTTCGCTGCCGGGCATCTGGGTAATGAACTGATCTTCATCTCCAATCGCCACCCGGCCCAACTGTAAAATGGGGGCCGCGTTCAGGCGCGTCGTTTCCAGGGTTCCGCTCAGGCGATCCTGGACCGTATAGCCCCCGCCAGCGAAATCGAGCCAGAGGGTGCGACTCAGCGCCAGGCGCTCCAGCGTCGGTTCGGCAATGCCCCGAGTGCGCACTGCTAACCGCAGGGTTTCCCCTGGCTGTAAAAGATACGCGGGCCAGGATCGCCATTCTTCAGGCAAATTGGTTTGCGTCGGATCCAGCGCCGGCGCGCCTTCTACGGCGACGACGCGCAAGGCGTTTTGCGCCTGGAAGCTCCAGATTTCCTGCACCGGCCAGGGCGGCTTGGCGGCAGGCAGGGTCAGTGCGTCCAAAGGGCCACGATGACGCGCCTTCAGATGGATCGACCAGGCCCCTGGACGCAGTTGCACGCGCAACCGGCCATCGGCTTCTAGGCGGGCCGGCAACGGGCTGCTCAGGGCCAAAGGCAAAAAATCCGGCAACAGCACCGGGCCGAGCAATTCTTCGCGAACCTGCCCGGACACGCGCAACTCCAGATAGGTGTCGACCGTGAAGGGAATGCCGTCACTCAACAAGCGAAAGGCTTGCAGTTCCAGCGCATCCTGCTGCGCGGGTTCAGCCGGTCGCTGGCGTAACCACAATACGCCGTCATCCTCTAATCGAAACACCGGCGTCGGTTGTCCATCCAGCCACAGATCAAGCAAGGCGTTATCCGGCGGAACATGGATTGACTCCGGCAGAACGCTCCAAAAGAACTGTCCAGTCACAAGGTGATTGCCCGCGGTCGCCTTGATTGCCGGTCGTCCGTTGCGCTCCATGACTGGGACGAGTACGTCATTCAAACGCACGGCTTGCGGCCAGTAGCGCCGGTCGCCCGGCAAAGTCAACCAATCCTCAGCGTCCTGATGCGCCCGCTGGCTGAATTCGCCGCCCCGGGCATTGAGCCGCAATTCCAGCCCTGTCAACCAGACGCAGCGATGGCGCTTGATGTCATTGAAATAGACTGGGCAACGCAGTTCCTCCGGCACGCTGCGCAACACCCAATCCAGCCAGGGATGCAAGGGAACCGGGATCTGTGTCAGCACCGCCGGCGAGATGGAGGCAGCCTGGACGGGCGGCGCTAACATCGTGGGCATTAGCAGGAATAAGATCATGACGATACAGAGGAAATATCGGTCGATGTGCATGAGGATCGTTATCCATTGATTTCGGAATATAGCCTGTTCACGAACAGTAGCCGGTCTTCAAAGTGGATTCAACGGCAAGCGTCCGCACCCTCGCTTTCCAGTCTATCGAGAACAGATACGAAAAAATCCGCCGACACATCACCCAGAATTGGCGTGGGCGCCCATTGCTTAGTCGAGAAGTCGTCGTCAACCTGAGGGGAGTGGAATTACAAAATCGCTCCTCGAAATACTCATCAGTCGACATAAAATGTTCAAGTTATCCCGCTGATCGACCGTTTCGGTCGCCGGGTGAACCACGTCCGGTTCTCGGTGACCGACCG
>JAGRHM010000783.1 GCA_020445005.1 Candidatus Competibacteraceae bacterium
GTTAAGGGAACTTCCGTACCAGGGGGTTACGCACACACAGTGGTCGTTTATGGAGCGGATCGGTTTCGGCTGTGCTTTATGGATCCGCTGTCGGATCCGGCGCTTCCCACGGATCCGGCGCTTCCCGGCGCGATTCCAACACGTCCCCGCGGACGGTCTGGCCGGGTGAAGGCGAATTGGTTTTGCGAAACCTACGCGGATTTCGCGGATGGCCCACGCTATCTCTTGCTCTGGAAATAGGCGCTCTTCCAAAGAGAGCAGTATGTTTTGCATCGAGCGCATCCCGCCAGGTCTCCAGCCAATAGCGAAGCTGAGCCATAGGCAGTCCGGCGACAAAATCAACGACATCGGCATTGGAGAGGTGCGTCCCAAAGGCGCGGGAATCAAACGGCGCAAACTGCCGGGCAGGCAACTCCCGGCAATACTGTTGCAAACCGGTCTGGATCAGCACGGCGTCGATGGGCGATGAACCCGCAACATCATGGACCACACCGGACAGCGTTAGCATGGCTTTGCGAAACAGGGTCAGTTCCTCGGGAAAACGCATCGCCCCGGCGGTTCCTAAGCGATCCAGCAACGCCATCAGCCACTCCATACCGGGGAACGTCCCCTGGCGCACCTGACGCAGCCCCACCGCGACCGCATCATGCAATGCCGTGGGATCAGAGAGATGTCCCAAGCTGGTAATCGCCTGAGCAACGCCCGTTTGATCCTGGCGCAAGGCGTTCATTACCGTCTGCACCACGGCGACGCGCTGGGCCTTGCCCAGCGGCGTAACCAGCGCCCAGTCCAGGATCGCCAGCCGGCCATCGCGGGTCAGGAATAGATTGCCCGCATGAGGATCGGCATGAAAACAGGCGTCTGATTCCGGATAGTTCCAGAATGGCTTGGCGATCAACGCTTCGATCAGAGTCTCGACAAGTCGTCGCTGCTCAGTTGGATGCGGCCCCGGTTCGGTGACTTTCCAACCCTCAACCCGTTCCATAGCGGTCATGCGCGGCGTGCAAAAGGGCAGCAGTCGCGGAATAAGGACTTTCGGCGAATCAGCATGAAATACAGCCGCCTGCGCCAGATGGGTCTGCTCCTGATCGAGCCGGACTTCGTTCTCCAGGAGTCGGCGCACGCTGTCCAGGGTGTGGCGGTAGTCGAGAATGGGCAGGCCATGGACCGCGCAGCGTTCTTCCAGAAAGGGACCGAGCGCCGACCAGATCGCCAGTTCTTCATCCATGCGTTCCGCGACGCCGGGTCGCAAGACTTTGAACACGCCCTGGCAAGGAATGGATTTTTGCGAATCGCGCCAGACGAAGGGAACCACGACCGCGACGCTGGCCTCGGCGAGGGCTTCAGGTGCGATGTCCAGACCGGGAATACGGCCCCATTCCCGATGGACGATGGCCGTAATCGTTTCCAGAGACGTCGTGGGCGTAAGGGATTCCAGACCTTGCAAATTCTCGCGCAGTTCAGACGAAAGACGCCGATCACGGGCCACCACTTGTCCCAGTTTATGCAGGGTCGGGCAGTGGCGCAGAAGGGCTATTAGACGCCGCGCAGAGCTTGTAGTGCGCGGCAATTGCAGTTGCTCGGCGAGGATGTCGTTTAAACGCTCTGATGAAAGCCGCTCCATGAAGAACTGGAGTCCTTCGCTGAGCAAGGGACGATAGGCAGCGTATGCTTCAGGCACGAACTGGGCGATCCACAGCTTTTCAGCCAGCGCGCTCCAGTCATGGAAATGGTTTTGATGAGGCATGGTCTTGCGCTGATTAATTCTTTACGTCAACAGCATGTCCGCCGAACCGCTGGCGCATCACCGCCAGTAACTGATCAGCGTAATTCGTCTCCAGTCGGCTGGCCAGACGGTTCAACAGGGACAGGGTGATGATCGGAGCCGGGACGTTGAGATCGATAGCCTCGGCAACCGTCCATCGACCTTCGCCCGAATCGGCGACCACGCCGGGAATGCCTTCCATTCCCGGATTCTCGGCCAGCGCCGCCGCGGTTAGATCCAGCAACCAGGAGCAGATCACGCTGCCATTCCGCCAGAGTTCCGCCACTCCTGCCAGGTTTTCAATCAGGTCGGCTTTGGCGTTAAGCAGAGCAAATCCCTCGGCGTATGCTT
>JAGRHM010000784.1 GCA_020445005.1 Candidatus Competibacteraceae bacterium
GCGAGACATGACGGTTCCTCCGCTAATCAGTCGATCTCCCTATCGACTATTTTACCGCAACTTCATGTCTCGCTTCTTCTTTTCTGGCTCCGCCAGAAAAACCTACACTTGTAAGGGCTATGGCCCCCATCACCTCTTGCTCGCGCGTTTACAACGCCATCAAAAACCCTGATTTTTTTCGCTTCAGGCGCGTTACGTCGGCCGGAGAGAGCGAAGCCTTATTGACCCGCGACCGCGCACGGAACCCTATACCGTTATTGATGGATTGGTCCGTTATGAAATCGCGCCCGATGTTGAGGTGCAGTTCGATGTACGCAATGTGCTGGATGTAGACGCCGTCGATGACAGCCCGGGGACCCTGTTACCGAGTAATCTCCCCGTGCCAGGCCGCACGTATTACTTCACCCTCTTCAGTCGTTTTTAACCCGCCCGCGCGGCGTCCATGATGCAAAAAACCGTCGATCCGCATTCACGGCATCCCCGCCCTCCTGGAGTTCGATTGCGCGATGAGAACCCCCGCCTGTTTACGCGCGATCTTCCTGCTTTTTTTTCTGTATGGTTCGGTTTCACCCACCCTTTCGGCGCCGCTGTTGGCGATCTACCCGGAGGCGCCCGCGCCTTACCGGGAAGCGTTTGTCCAGATGCTGGAGGGTCTGACCCACACTGCCGGGATGCCGGTGCTAAAAAATAAGGATGACGACCACGACGACGCAGGAAGAATTTGACCGCTGGCTGGCGGAAGGACGCAACCAGATCCTCGTGCTGATCGGACAACAGGCACTGCACTTCTATGCGCAAAGCGGGCATTCCCGAAGCGACGTGTTCGTGACCGGCGTCAATGCGTTGCCCGGCCAAGTGCCCTTTCCGGGCATCAGCTTGACGGTGGATCCGGCTCTTTATTTTCGAACGCTCCACGCACTGCTGCCTCAGATCCGGCGCGTGGTGGTGTACTACAACCGTCAAGAGGAACCTTGGCTGCTCCTGGTGAAGCACGCCGCACAGGCGGCGCGGATCGAGGTCGAATCCATCGGCGTGACCGATGCGTTCGACTTGGCGCGCCGGCTCGGGACCACGTTCGCAACGCTCGACCCGCACACCACGGCTCTGTGGTTCGGCAACAACACCATCCAATTGAACGATGCATTGATTTACGCCTATGTCCTCGAACAAACGTGGGACCGCGGTATCGCCGTCTTTTCAGAGACCCTCGTCCACGTCAAACACGGGTTCTTATTCGCGCTCTATCCGGACTACACCCAGATCGGAGCGGCGTTGGGCGCCTTGATTCGGCAGAAGACCCGCCGGCGGGCTTACAGTTTTCGCGCGCCGGCCCGCTCGCGCTCAATCTGCGCACCGCACGCCATCTGGGCCTCACGGTGCGCGACGATCTGATCCAACGCGCCTATCCCCTGTATTCGGCGCCTTAAAGCGCGCGAGGAGAGCCGCTGATGGTAACATTCTGATAATCCTCTAGCCGCCTCCTGAATCCAGTGGTACACGTTGGTTTGAGACTGACGACAACCACCCGATCAGGAGACGACCATGACACTTTATTGCGGAATTGACCTACATGCCAACAACAGCGTGGTATCGGTATTGGATGATCAGGACCAGGTGCGCTTTGAAAAGCGCCTACCGAATGATCTTGAGCTTATCAAAGCCAGTCTGAAGCCCTATCGAGAAGAGTTGCTGGCCTGCGTGGTCGAATCCACCTACAACGGGTATTGGCTGGTGGATGGCTTGATGGAAGACGGCTTTGACGTCCGCCTGGCGCACACCGGCGCTATTGTACAGTACAGCGGCATCAAGCACAGCAACGACGAAACGGACGCGCGTCATCTGGCCCATCTGCTACGTCTGGGCATCCTGCCCGAGGGCCACATCATGCCCAAGGGACAGCGTGGTGTGCGTGACCTATTACGCCGACGCATGCTGTTGGTCCACCAGCGGACCCTGCATCACCTGAGTCTACAAAGCTTGATTGTGCGCCAGACCGGCCAACGGCTTTCCACCAACCAGATCAAGGGGCTGGAACAAGACGACCTGAAGGACCTGCTGCCCGAGCCCATCTGTGTTGGCGGCCAGATTACCTTGCTGGCCATGCGTTGGCTTGATCAGGCGATCGACCGGTTGGAGCAGGAGGTGCAGACGCTTCTGCAGACACGCCAGGACTACCCACTGCTCACCAGCATTCCCGGGGTCGGCAAGATACTGGGCGCCACCATTGCCCTGGAAACCGGCCAGATCGACCGCTTTCCCGGACCGGGCCACTACGCCTCCTATGCCCGCTGCGTCAACACGGAGAAGATCAGCAACGGCAAAACCAAGGGCCGGGGCAACAAGAAGAACGGCAACAAATACCTGGCTTGGGCCTTCATGGAAGCGGCGCACTACGCGGCCATCTGGAGCCCGGAGATCAAGCGGTTCTACCAGCAACGCAAGGCCAAACGGCACGTTCTGGTGGCCAAGAAGACGGTCGCCAACAAGTTGGCCCGGGCCTGTTACCACATGTTAAGCAACAAGGAGGCGTTCGACGTGCAACGCGCCTTCGGATGAGTTTTGCCCTGGCGGAGAACGGAAGAGGGGATGGCGTCAAGCCCGGATGGTCTGATTGTTCCCGCCAGGGCAATCTGACGGCACTGCAGAGTTGACTGGAACGCCCGACACATGAGCCCTGACGAGGTTGGCCTCCACCGCGAGAGCCCGGGTTCTGTACTGAAATGAACTGGCCATGTGTGGGTACTGTGGTTTTTCTGGAGCAGCCTGGCTGCTTGGGGCGGGCATGCCGTATCGCCACGCCTAGATCCTGATGGGTGACTGATGCGTTTCACTCAAGTGAAACAGCACGCCGATTGAAGAAAACAGGCGCGATTCAGGGTCCTGCAGATTTTATAAGGGGCGAGGGCTCAGAGTTTCGCTCGCCCTGTTGACCGGAGGCGGCTAATGGGCGACCCCCCTTCACCTTGCATCAATGGTTCGTCAGTAGCTTTCTCATCGGTGCGCTGGCCTTGAGCGGCGGCATCATCTTCGTTTTGCAAAAACACTTAGGCACTTATTTATACAACAATTTAGTTGAAAACGGGCGCACGCTTTCCCAACAAATCGCGGAAAAAAGCCGCCTGCCGCTCCTCCAAGCCGCCGTCGAACCGAGCGAACCGCATTGGGCGGCGCTGGCGGCTTATCCCAACGTCATCGGCCTCGCTCTGGTCGATGCCCAGGGTCACACGCTGGCCAACCTCGGGTCGAATCCCCGCCATCCCCGTCCGGATTGGTTCACCGGCGCCGCGACGACACGCACCGGCCTCATCGACAGGCCGGATTCCGTCACCCTCATTACCCCCGTTTACGAACAAAAAACGCTCTCGCCGGTTCCCAACCCCGATTGGTTCGGCGGCCGGGTCCATCCATCTCCACGGACCAGCGGTTGAGGCC
>JAGRHM010000785.1 GCA_020445005.1 Candidatus Competibacteraceae bacterium
GGGCGTTGCTCTTCGCCAGAATGAGTAATTTTCGCTCGCGGGCCTGGGCGCGCACTTCGGGCGGCAGGGTGGCGAAACTGCTGGAAACCGTATCGGCGCCGCCGCGCAAAATGCCTAACCCGGAATCCGGCGTGATCCGCAACACATCCACGTCGCCCTCTTTGCCGAGGTCATATTGCCGGTAGCCGAGCAGGGTGAAATGGTTATTGGCGATCCATTGCAGAAAGTCACGATCCTCGGCGGTCTGCGCAGCGTCCTGGGGCGGCGGATTGCGGTTAATCTCCGCCAGCACCTCGCCCAAACGCGCTTGCATAGCAGGCCAATCTTTCACCGCGGCGCGCACATCGGCGAGCACTCGCGCCAATCCGGCTTGTAGGGCTTCCAGCGCCGCCGCCTCGCTGCGCCGGTCCACTTCCAGGTGAATCAGCGATTCCAGTTTGCCTACCGAATCATGGCGATCGGCGGCGACATCCAGCAATTGGCCGGTTTCATCGCGCACCACGCGCATGACCGGATGGATGATCAAATGCAGCGTCAGGCCCTGGCAATTGACCTCGGGAACGATCGAGTCCACCAGAAACGGCATGTCGTCGTTCAAAATTTCAATGATGGTGTGCGGCGACTGCCAGCCCTGTTCCGGGACGTTGGGGTTATAGACGCGCAATTTGAGCAGGCCGTCGCCACGTTGCTGGATGAAATGCCAGTGGGACAGCACCGCGCCATAGAGATCCTCAACCGAACGTTGCGCCAGGTCATCGGGATCGACCTGCTGGTAGTAGTTCGCGACAAAGCGCGCTACGACATCAACTTGCTCGCCAGCCATACGGGTTCGCACCTGATGGATGACGTTTTCAATCAGTTCGAGTTTGCGGTCTTCGATATTCATTATGGTTCTCCCGGGTAGCGTCCAACCATGACGATTATCTTAATCAGGATAGCAGCAGTTTCCTGAGTCATCCGGCGAATCCGACCTTCGCCACGGCTTACGCCAGCAGGAATGATTCAAGCGGATGTTGCAAGCCTTGATTGAACTGGCCCCGGCGCACAGTGAAGAATGGACCGTGCTGGAAAACCTGTAATCCTATTGGGATCAGGGTCGCCCGACGCAAATCATCAGGAACTCCCTTACAGAAAAACCTGGATTGGCGCATGCCCTCTGCGTTGCTAGAATAGAAAAAGGCAACGGTCCCTCAGCAGCAACAGGCAAGACCAGATTCAGAAAACCTTTCGATGAGACACGTATTCCCTGGATGCTTACGTTTGCTGCCAATCGCTAAAAATTTTGCAAATTCATATAGTAAATCAAGGCAGGTAATAATGAAAAAGGTATTAGCCTTTGTAATCTTGCTGGCTATGAGTCTCCGGGTATTTGCCTTGACCGTGAATGTCAACGGCACTGACTACGACGTGAACTATTACCCTGTCCCCTTCAAAAACTATCAGACCCTCTTTGAGAATCAGGTTTGGTGGGGTAATCAGAGTTTAGCGAGAGATTTTGCCGATGCGGTTAAGTATCAGCTGGGAATTGTCAACCCAGCGGGAAATGATGGGCCGTATTTTGCCTTTTCCTACAATAGCAACACCGACATAGTAGGTGGTTGTTACTACAATTCCGCCAATGGCGCTCAATGCACCACAAATCTGACATCAGGTGGTGCCCATGGGTATGCCGTCGCTCAACCGATCGCCAATAAGCTGGCCTACGCCGTCGACAACCAGAACAACATCTACAGCGTTGACTTCGCCAATGGCGCCACCTGCTTGATCGGCAACGCGGGGAGTATCGCAATCATCAGTACCATGGAGAGCCTCGCGCTGTCGCCCAGTGGGGTGCTGTATGCTGTGACCACGTCCGGCGACCTCTATTCCATCGACAAAGACACGGCGGCTTCGACCCTGATCGGGAACACCGGACACAACATGGCGGGGCTGGATTTCAGCGGCGCCACGCTGCTCGGCACCCAATGGGTTCCGGGCCAGACCCCGGCCGCAGTCTATGAAATCAACACCAGCACCGGTGGCGCAACACTGGTGCAAACATCGTCGGCGATTTCCGGCGGCGCCCTCTTTCAATCGGCTGCATTGGCGGTTGAGAACGCAAACACGGTGCAATTGCTTGCATATCAGGATATCAGCAATAGAAACCAAGGAGTTCTTGCCGCTATGGACCTTTCCAGCGGAGCTGCGACGATCGCGGGCGCCACAGTCAATGATGTCTACGCCATGGATTACCTCGGCGATGGCCATTTGTACGCGTTGGGCCGTGATGGCGCCATGTACCGCGTCAACCCGGCGACGGGAGCCATGACCTCGATCGGCGACACCGGCAACCAGGTCTGGACCGGCATGACCGCCGCCGAATTGATTCCGGTCACCGCCCGGGTCAACGGGGGCAACGGCACCGTCAGTTGCAGCCCGGCCGGCGTCGCCCTCGGTAGCAGCAGCGCCTGCACGACCCTACCTGCAATCGGCTACCAGGTGCAGAACTGGACGGGCTCCTGCGCCGCAGCCGGCAGCAACGCCTACTGCCTACTGAATAACATCCAGACCTTGCAATGTTCGACGGTCAGCTTCGTCGCCACGCCACCCGCCACCTACAGCGTCAGCGCGGTCGTCAGTGCGGGGAGCGGATCGGTGAGCTGCACCCCGGCCAACGTCAGCGCTGGCGGTAGCAGCAGTTGCACCGCCGTACCGGGTCCGGGCGATCAGGTCGCGGGCTGGAGCGGCGCTTGCGCCAGCGCCGGGACGAATACCCAGTGCAGCCTGACCAATATCCAGGCCAATCAAAGCTCCACCGTCAGTTTCAGCGCCCTGCCGCCGGCCAGCTACCACGTCAGCGCCACGGTCACCGGCGGCAACGGCAGTGTCAGTTGCAACCCGACCACGGTCAGCAAGGGCGGCAACAGCACCTGCACCGCCGTGCCCGACGCGGGTTACCAGGTGCAAGCCTGGACCGATGCCTGCGCCGCCTGGGGCAGCCAGGCCCAATGCTATCTGAGTAAGATCCGCGCCGATCAAAGCGCCACGGTCAGCTTCGCGCCCATCCCTCCGGCTAACTACAACGTCAGCGCCACGGTGAACGGCGGGAACGGTCATGTCAGTTGCAGTCCGACGACGGTCACCGCCGGCGGCGCCAGTACCTGCACCGCCGTGCCCGATGCCGGCTACCAGGTTCAGAGTTGGGGTAACGCCTGCGCCAGCGCCGGCAGCTTGGCCCAATGTGCGCTGACCAACATTCAGTCCGATCAGAGCGCCACGGTCAGCTTCGCTACCCTGCCCGTACCGACCTACAACCTCAGCGCCACCGTCGCGGGCGGCAATGGCGCGGTGAGCTGTACGCCGAGCAGCGTGCCCCAGGGCGATAGCGGCAGTTGCACCGCCGTACCCAATCCTGGCTACCAGGTCGGGAGCTGGACTGGCGCCTGCCAGGCTGCCGGGACCAGCGCCGATTGCGCCCTGAGCAACATCCAGGCGGATCAGGTCTCCACGGTCAGTTTCACGCCCATCCCGGTCAATACCTACCACGTCAACGCCAGCGTTACGCTGGGTCATGGCGCGGTCAGTTGTACCCCCAACACCGTCACCTCCGGCGGCAACAGCGCCTGCACGGCCGTACCCGACGCAGGCTACCAGGTGGCCCGTTGGGGCGACGACTGCGCCGGCTGGGGCGCCCAAACCCAGTGCTACCTGACCAAGATCAAGGCCGACAAGACTGCCACCGTCAGCTTCGCCCCCCTGCCGCCGGCGAGCTACACCGTTAGCGCCACGGTCAGCGCCGGCAACGGCCATGTCAGTTGTACACCCAGCACCGTCACCGCCGGCGGCGGCAGTAGCTGCACCGCCGTGCCCGATGCCGGGTGGCAGATCCAGGGCTGGAGCAGCGCGTGCGCCGCCGCCGGTGTCAACCCGCAGTGCGACCTGACCAACATTCAGGCCAACCAAAGCGCCACCGTCAGCTTCGCCGCGTTGCCGGTACCCAACTTCACGGTCAGCGCCACGGTCGACGGCGGCAACGGCACGGTCAGTTGTGCCCCCAGCCCGGTCCCGCAAGGCGACAGCAGCAGTTGCACCGCCGTCCCCGACGCGGGCTACCAGGTCGCGGCCTGGACCGGTGCCTGCGTCGCCACCGGCCACGTCGTCGATTGTGCACTCAGCAACATCCAGGCCGATCAGACCTCGACGGTGCGCTTCGAGCCGATTCCTCCCGCCAGCTACACCGTCA
>JAGRHM010000786.1 GCA_020445005.1 Candidatus Competibacteraceae bacterium
CAATAGTCGATCCGGAGGACGATGCAGTGGAGAGCTTGCGCAGTTTGCGCACCACCTTGCATTTTGCTTTGATGGATGCGGATAACGGGGCCTTGTTGATCACCGGCTCCAGTCCAGGGCTGGGTAAAAGCTTTATCTCAAAGAATCTTGCGGTTGTTTTGGCTCAGTCCGGCAAGAAAGTGGCGATTGTAGACGCCGATTTGCGCAAAGGTCTTTTGCATCAGGGTTTTGGCCTGTCCCGCGAACAGGGCGTGTCCGAGTATGTGAGCGGGGTTGCCCGACTGGAGGAGATTCTCAAGGCGACCGTTTTACCCAATCTGATGGTGATCACGACAGGCCAGCGTCCGCCGAATCCCTCCGAGTTGCTGATGCATCTGCGTTTTGAGGAGTTGTTGCAACAATTGAACAAGCTGTTCGATATCGTCATTGTCGATGCGCCACCGGTGCTGGCGGTGACAGATGCGGCGATTGTCGGGCGGATGACAGGCGCAACTCTGCTGGTAGCGCGCGCTGGCAGCCATCCGATGCGGGAACTGGAGCAGACGATCAAGCGCCTCGGTCAGGCCGGGGTGCCGGTCAAGGGCTTCGTGTTTAACGATCTGGACGTCAATCGCTTGCGCTATCGCTATGGCTACAAGGGCTATGTTTACCGCTATTCGTATAAGAAGAGTTAAAAAAACCAAACAGCGGTAGCGGACCGCGGTTATAGCTTGTCCATCCAGGCATCGAGTGCATGATCGATGAGAGCTAAAGCCTTTTCATAGGCAGCCTGTTCCTGCTGGTAGGGATCGGGGATGCTCTCCCCGATCCAGTGCCCCAGTAAAAACACCTTGCCGCGCAGGGTCGGGTCCATCGCCAACACGGCGTCGCGCTGGTAGAGTTCCATGACGAAGATGAGTTGCGCCCAACGCAACAGATCGTGATTGACCTGCTGGGCGCGATGGCTAGAAATATCCAGACCTCGGGCGCGCATCAGAGCTTGGGCGGGTTCTTCGGCGGGATGGCTGGTCATTGCGCCGATGCCGGCGGAGCGGATGTCGGCTGGCTGGCTTTTCGCCTGCAAACGCTGGTGCAGAACCGCAGTGGCCATGGGGCTGCGGCAGATATTGCCGGTGCAAAGCACCAAAATACGTTCAAACATGAGGAATCCGCATAAGAAAGGTAGCGTTTGGAAAACGTGGTGGGTAGAGTGGTCATTGCCCACTCTACGATCCTTCAGACACTACTTGTTTTTTGCGAAACCAACAAGAAAGCCGCCATCGGCGTTGCGCACGATGACGGCCCTGTATCCCAGGGGGCCGGGCGTGGCTGCCCTGACCCGCTCAGCGTATCAAGCCAGCGCTTTCGCCCGCTGGCGGCGACTGACCAAGCCCAGCAACCCGGCGCTCAGCAGCAGCAACGTACCCGGCTCCGGGGTAGCGACAACTCTCATATTGACGATCTCGAATCCGGGGATGTTGCCACCAGTGGGGTCAGAGATGTCTATCTTGCCGTCTTTAGGGCCGAGGGTACCATCAACTGCATCCAATAACACGTTAAAACCCGCCCAATCCAGGTTGGATTCGGTAAAGGTGATATTCGCACTCGTCCCATCCGAGTTAAAGGTTCCCGTCACCCCCAGAGTGCCGGCGCCGGTGGGGAAGACAAATGTCGGGCTGCCGGGCGGCAAGAGGTTATTCACCGCCACCAACACCGCCGCCGACGTGCTGCCGTCATAGTTGATATCGAAACCGAAGCCAAAGGAGGTGGAAAGCGGCGAACCGAAGGTGAAGTCGTAATCCCCCGGCGTCAGTCCGGTCGACGACAATGCGCCGCTGAAAATGGGCGTCAGCGGCACGCTGCTCAACAGCGGGGTGCCCAAGAACAAAAACGAATCCACACTGGCGCTGACGTTGTAATTGCCGTCTGGTAAGGCGACCAAGTGGACGTTGCCACTCAGGTTGCTCAAAGTTACAGTGAAGGTTTCCGGAGTGCCGTCGGCGAACCCGGTGATGATTGCATCGCCACTCAGGTTTAAAGTAC
>JAGRHM010000787.1:0-1190 GCA_020445005.1 Candidatus Competibacteraceae bacterium
TGTTCCGCCTGCTTGCGATCCGTGACGTCGTACAACGTGCCAATGATTTTGAAAGATTCTTCAATACCATCAGCCTCAATGGCGGCTGAAACTGCACAGGTGGTCAATGAGCCATCGCGGTTTTTATAACGAACTTCCCAGCCGTGAATGCTGCTGCGTTCCTTGAGAGTTCGCCACATGGCTGCGCTAATTTCCTCAGGATCGCTCAGAAACTCCATGAACTTTCTACCTAATAGATCTTCCCTTTTATATTGCCCCTTACTCAGTTCCTGAATCCGGCGGCTAATTTCCACAATAGCGCCGTCGGGAGCGACTTCGAAATAAACACCCTGAATATTTTCATAGATCTTGCGATATTTCTCCTGACTCTCTTGCAAAGCAACTGTCCGTTCGTGAATCAGTTGTTCAAGCATGGCCTGCTGCTTATACGGTTGACGGATCACGATCAATAACGCCGTAATGAACAGCAATCCGGCTAACCCAGCAAATCCCACCGTCCCAGTATATCGCCACTCATAAGCAAGAGCCAACCCAATGGACAACATAGCAATCCATACTAAAATCATGCATTTTCGTTTATTCGAATGCATCACAGATTTCCAAGTCATAGGCGTGGCCCTCGGAAGCCGGATCAGGAGGCAGGGTGTTTAATTCACCTGCGCCCGCAGCATAATCATAGTTTGTTCGGCAACAGCTTGAGTTTCCTCCAGCATTTCTGGAACACCGTTCAGGGCGTTCTGGCGACCCGCTTGCTCCAGTTGTCGCACCCATTCCGCTAAACGCATCGCTCCCAGGTTGCCGCAACTGCTTTTAAGCTTGTGAGCAGTAAGAAAAATATCATCGGCAACTCTCTCTTGAACTGCGCGGCGCAGATGTTTAAGTTGCACCGGCAAATCGTCGAGAAAATGGTTAACCAGGTCAGCAAAGCCGTCTTCCATAACATCCTGTAATTCAGCAAATATTTCATGGTCAATCAGCGGTAGTTCCATCAAATTATCATTAGTCATCAAAATCATACTCCCAAAGCAAGCAATGAACCCGTGTTTTAATTTAATGCTTAGAATTTAACCTATATAAGGATAAGGCATGAAAGCAAGTGTGGTAGACTTTGTAAATCCGTGTTCCCCCACCCGCGAGAGTAGTCCCCATGGATTTCAAGACGACCGACTTATGCGATGATTTTTCCGACC